>NZ_JBPWOA010000041.1:0-1256 GCF_051781005.1 Anabaena sp. WFMT
AAACTAGTCTAAAAAGCTTATCAGATAAAGATTGTAGCAATTTATGGTAAAAAAGATAGACCTACTTTTCTCAATAAGGACTATCTATTGATAATGTTACCTACATTTTACAAAACACACCTGAAAAGTCAATTAAATCTGGCGGAATATATCTTGCTCAAAATTATGATTATTCTGTTGCAATCGCTGAAAAAAGTAAGTTTAGAAGCTTTGGCTACTGCCCTGCCAATTCCGATTAAATTTGAAAGTAGAAAAAGAAAAATACAGAGATTTTTATCTTTACCAAACTTAACAATTGAGAGAATCTGGTTTCCCATTGTCAAAACATTCTTAGAAACATATTTTAGTGATGGAAAATTAATTTATGTAGTGATGGATAGGACGGCTTGGGGACGCATAAATTTATTCATGATTAGTATAGTTTGGGATCAAAGAGCAATCCCTGTATATTTTGAATTATTGTCAAAGTTAGGCAGCAGTAACTTTGAAGAGCAATCACGGATATTGAAGAAAACTTTACCCATTTTTGATAACTATAAAATCTGCATATTAGGCAACGCGTGAATTTTGTTCCATAAAATTGGCCAACTGGTTAAAAGATCAGGGGTTATGTTTTTGTACAAGACTCAAAAAGAGTGAATTTGTAGAAATTAAAAATGAAATTTGGTTGGATTTAGATAATCTCGGCTTATCACCGGGAGTTTCTTTCTTTTTGGCAGGAGTTAAGGTTACTAAAAAAAAGGGCTTTACGAGTTTTAATGTTGCCTGTAAATGGAAACGTAAAATTTTAGGAGTAGCTCCAAAGGAAGGATGGTTTATTTTAACAAATCTAGATAGTTTAGAATTAGCAATTTCTGCATACAAGAAACGATTTGATATAGAAGAAATGTTCCGTGATTTTAAAAGTGGAGGTTATAACTTAGAGGACACGAAGGTTATAAATGAGCGGTTAATATCTATGATTCTATTAATATCAATTGCCTATACTAGTGCCACAATACAAGGGCAGGAAATTAAACGCAAAGGTATCCAGAAATATGTTGGTCGAGTGAAGGAATATGGGCGAACACAAAGAAGACATAGTAGTTTTTATATTGGATTATATGCCCAAACTTGGGTTAATTTCATAGATAATTGTCAGGAATTAGTTAGGTCATTATTGAGACTATCTCCTAATAAGCGGAAGTATTATCAACAGGGTGAGAGAGCTATGAGGCTTATTTTATCGGTATCTTAACTGTTTTTGTCCTCCCGTC
>NZ_JBPWOA010000042.1:0-1084 GCF_051781005.1 Anabaena sp. WFMT
ACGTGAGTTCGACGGAGCTAAAAAATGGCAGGAGGTAGAGATGGTAAGTCTTTTGGGTAAATATCAATAGAAGGTTTTTTAGGTAAATAGGTATAAGCAGCCAAACCCGCTATCAAATTCACCAAAAAGTTCAATGGACTACGATGACGGGAGTGTTCTATTTGACAGATATTTTTGAGGTAGTCATTTACAGATTCGATAACGGCTCGTTTGCGTAATAAAATTTTATCAATCAATTTGACTAAGCGATTTTTCATGTTCTTTTTGGATTTTGTAATTAACTCTAATCCTCGCTCATATAACTCCTCAAATAATTTTTGGGAAACATATCCTCTATCCCCAAAAAGTTTACCAATTAAATCTTGAGTCATCTCTGGAACTGGTTTGCGGTCATCTACATTGGCAGGAGTTAACTTAAATGCCAGCAGTTCTCCTCGGTCATTAATAATCAAATGAAGTTTACTTCCGTTATGCCAACCCACGAAATTTTTACCCCATTTGACCAACCCTTTAAATACTTTATGTGTATGGGCATGACAATTATGGCAAACATTGATTGGTGTGGAATCTATAAAACTAATCCCTGTAATTTCTCAGGTTCGTGTATGCAAAAAACAGCACAATAACATTAGACACCAAGGCATCAATTCCACAAATCTTGTGTAGCTGACTAAATTCGGAAATGCCCCACGCCATCCTGGAAGTACCTGCAAGGTATAAAATTCCTTAAAGGTTCTATAACCACTGCCATGAAAAGCAATGACTATTGTCATCACTTCTGATAGGTGCATTCTTGATTAGCTGCGCCTTTCTCCCTTTGTGGATGGCAATTGTGGTACTTGCTGCCACAAGTTTTCCCATTGGTTACAGAAATCATCTACATCACAAAATATTTGCGTAATATCAAGGTGAGATATGATGGTAGACATAGCCGAGACTCCCTATTTTCTTTGATATTTTTAGTCTCGGTGTTTTTTTATGATTTTTTCACCTCTTCTCCATAAATCTTAGTGATTTTTCTCTGGAGTTTCTCAAATCCTCTCTGAACAAGCTTTCCACCTTTTGATCACTGTCGAACTCACGT
>NZ_JBPWOA010000043.1:0-2516 GCF_051781005.1 Anabaena sp. WFMT
AAAGTCAGCGACTCCCTTACGAGAGCCACTGCTCTTCAAAACCGTGCTTGAACCTTTAAATTCACACGGCTCCTCAGTGACTTGGTGCTTATCACGCATTCCTCATTACCAACATATCCTCCTCCCAAAACCAGTTCAATTCGGAGGGTGGCTTAGGCTCGGCACTGTTACAGCCAGATTTTCTGCCAGGACTACCATCACTGATAGTCTTTGTGTCGTGGCAATGTCTGTGTAGAAGTTGCCAATTTTTATAATCATCCTTTCCACCTTGCGATTTGGGGATAATATGGTCAATTTCCATCACATCGTTTTCACGGAAAAACAATCCACAGTGGGTGCATTTCCCTTTTTGCCATTTCAAGAGTGATGAGACTCTTGTCGGCATTTCTGGGTTGTTGCCCATTCTTGTACTCCAATAAACCAGGTTCCCGTCAAATGGGGACAGTTCGCCTTTAACTTTTATATGACGCACTATTTTAATGCGAGTATGGTCAAGTAAACGAAATGGATTTTCCCCACCTTCAGAGGTTGCAAATACCCAGTTATCCTCGCCTATGGAATGCCAATATTTCTTTGACACCCATCCCAATGATTTCTTTGGGTGGCGGAACTTTGCCCAAGAGACAAGTTTTTGATACACAAGGTCATCTAACTGAGCGTAGATTTCCTTACTTATGACAGTCGCGTAGTAGTTAGCCCAACCCCTAATGATGGGATTTAGTCGCTTAATGAGCGCCGCTTGCGGTGCTGACTTATGGGAGTCAATTACATCAGCCAGACGGTCATAATGTGCCTTCACTTTTTCTTGACTTGGGGTAATGATGGTTTTAAAACCGAGTAATTCCCCTTTGGTATTTTTACCTGTATGGTGTTTCCCTTTGGGGAACTGACGGATATTAAATCCAAGGAAGTTGAATCCTGGCTTTTCCCCAACAAAAGTTGAAAGGGTATGCGTCAGTCTTGTTTTACTGGGTTTTAATTCCAAGCCTATGCCGATTAACCATTCGGAGATTATTTCCTGGCATCTTTGAACAACGGTTATGTCTTCATGGAGAATTACGAAGTCATCGGCGTACCTGATTAAAGTAGCTCCTGGCTGGTAGCCAGCGTATTGACCTTTCTTGACAATTGTGCGACTAGGAAAGGCACTTTTTATCCGGTTTTCCATCCCGTGGAGGGCTATATTTGCCAAAAGTGGCGAAAGACACCCACCTTGTGGCGTTCCCTCAGATGTAGGAAACAACTGCTTACCATCCATCACCCCCGCTTTTAACCATGCACGAATTTGACGGTGAATGGTGGGAGATGTATTTAATTTTAAAAGCAGTGCCTCATGGTTGATACGGTCGAAACACTTCGATATGTCGGCATCAAGTACAAATTTTTGTTTATACCTGATGGAATTAAAGATTGCCTCGATTGCATCATGACATGACCTTCCGGCTCTGAACCCATATGAGTTAGGTTCAAATCGCGCTTCCCATTCTGGTTCTAACGCCAGTTTGACAAGTGCTTGCAAGGCTCGGTCTTTCATTGTAGGTATTCCTAAAGGTCGCTTTTCATCACATCCAGGCTTGGGAATCCATACACGCCTGGTTGGGCTGACCTTAGCACCCAGCTTTATTTGATTTATCAAGGCAAGACGAAGATTAGGAGTCAGCGATTTAACGCCGTCTACACCTGCCGTCTTTTTGCCGCAATTATCCTGGGTAACTCTACGAACCGCTAACACTCTTGCTGACCAAGAATTCATCAACGTTTTTTGGAGTCTGCGATATGTTTTGACATCGCCACGCTGAGAGGCTCGATAAATTCTCTGTTGCAGCTTATACACTCTACGTTCTAGCTTTCGCCAGTTAATAGAACGCCATTCCGCCGTAGTCTTTAAACTCGTATTAGACATATTTACTGCTACTGGAAACTTCATCTTCCAAATCACCGTGATTCTGTCTGCCTATCCTCATCATTACAATGAGGCGTTTGCTTTTGAATCAATCTTGCCTACTCGTGGTATTGGTTAGCACCTACTCAATTGTTGAAGACTGAGAACATACGAGCGGTTACTTCGTTTCTGATAATCATTGGTCGAGTTTTTAGAGCGGTACTATCCACCGGGTTTAGAGGAAGTGCTTGTTGGTCAACCGGGAACTTGCCAACTCCCCATTATCCTTGCCCTTTTTGGGACTCCCAGCACATAAAGCCTGATTTCGCTGGTTATTCCTGACGATGGTTCAAACGTACCTTCGTATTCCTACTCATGAACTCTTGCTTGATGTATACCGAATTAGGCTTCCAGTATTTAACACCTTTCACCCCCGCTTCAAGGATTGATGGCTAGTCGCTACCTTGGGGGACACAGTTCGAGACTGCGCTCTGTGTGCTTTCACTCCTGCACCTGGAGGATGGGACTTGGTTTAAAACCTCACCCATATGACTATCAAATTGTCAAAGTTATTAAGTAACTTTGCGGGTAATTCTCCACCCTTTTTGGGGTTAGTTTATACCCAACGAATCGC
>NZ_JBPWOA010000044.1:0-1267 GCF_051781005.1 Anabaena sp. WFMT
TGTGGTGTAGGCATCCTGCCCGCACCAATCATTCTGTAAATCTGAACACATTAGCAAAACATATAACTGATATAACGAATACTAATTTTAATTATCTTTACAAAACTCAACTAAGGCTTTAATGTTGAATACAGATAGGCAAAAAAACCTATCAACATCATAAAAACATAAAGCACTTATAAAATGACCACAACCATTCAACAGCGTTCAACCGCTAACGTCTGGGATCGCTTCTGCGAATGGATCACCAGCACCGAGAACCGCATCTACATCGGTTGGTTCGGCGTATTGATGATTCCTACCCTGTTAGCTGCTACCACCTGCTTCATCATCGCTTTCATCGCTGCGCCTCCCGTTGACATCGACGGTATCCGTGAGCCGGTTGCAGGTTCTTTGATCTACGGAAACAACATCATCTCCGGTGCAGTTGTTCCTTCTTCCAACGCTATTGGTTTGCACTTCTACCCAATCTGGGAAGCAGCTTCCTTAGATGAGTGGTTGTACAACGGCGGTCCTTACCAATTGGTAATTTTCCACTTTTTGATCGGTTGCGCCTGCTACCTAGGTCGTCAGTGGGAATTGTCTTACCGCTTGGGTATGCGTCCTTGGATTTGCGTAGCTTACTCCGCGCCTTTGGCATCTGCTACAGCAGTATTCTTGATCTACCCACTAGGACAAGGTTCATTCTCAGACGGTATGCCTTTGGGTATCTCTGGAACCTTCAACTTCATGATTGTGTTCCAAGCTGAACACAACATCTTGATGCACCCCTTCCATATGTTGGGAGTAGCTGGTGTCTTCGGTGGTTCCTTGTTCTCTGCAATGCACGGTTCACTCGTTACATCTTCTTTGGTTCGGGAAACAACCGAAACCGAATCTCAAAACTACGGTTACAAGTTCGGTCAAGAAGAAGAAACCTACAACATCGTTGCAGCACACGGTTACTTCGGTCGCTTGATTTTCCAATACGCTTCCTTCAACAACAGCCGTTCACTTCACTTCTTCCTCGCTGCTTGGCCTGTAATCGGTATCTGGTTTACCGCTTTGGGTGTTAGCACAATGGCTTTCAACTTGAACGGCTTCAACTTCAACCAATCAATCATTGATTCTCAAGGTCGTGTCATCGGTACATGGGCTGACGTAATCAACCGCGCTAACTTGGGTATGGAAGTAATGCACGAGCGTAACGCTCACAACTTCCCTCTAGATTTGGCTGCTGGTGATGTTGCTCCTGTTGCTTTAACTGCTCCTGCAATCAACGGTTAAT
>NZ_JBPWOA010000045.1:0-3183 GCF_051781005.1 Anabaena sp. WFMT
GCCTATTGGTCGTCCGATTGCCAACACCCAAATTTATATTCTCGATAGCCAAGGTCAACCTACTCCAGTGGGTATCCCTGGGGAATTACATATTGGTGGGGTTGGACTAGCAAGAGGATATTTAAACCTTCCAGAACTGACACAAACAAAATTTATACCCAATCCTTTTAGTGAGGAACTAGATAGTCGTCTTTATAAAACAGGTGATTTAGCTCGTTATTTACCAAATGGTGAAATTGAATACATTAGTCGCATTGACAATCAAATTAAACTCCGGGGCTTCCGAATAGAACTAGGGGAAATTGAAACAGTTATTAGCCAACATCCACAAATCAGGGAAACTGTAGTTGCAGTTCACTCAGATCAAGCAGATTTTCAACGTTTAGTCGCATATCTAGTCTTACACTCAGAACAAGACTTAGCAATTTCTGAACTACGGCAATTTTTAGAGTTGCAACTGCCAGACTACATGATCCCAAATGTGTTTGTCACCCTTGAGGCATTACCATTAACACCTAATGGCAAAGTAGATCGTCAAGCCCTGCCAGCACCTGACCCAATCCAGTTATCACAAAAAGCTGATTTTGTACCTCCTTCATCTCCTGTAGAAGAAATACTTGCTGGCATCTGGGCAGATGTTCTAGGTCTAGAAAAAGTAGGGGTTCACAATAATTTCTTCCAACTAGGTGGACATTCTTTAATAGCAACTCGCGTCATTTCTCGAATTCGGCAAGTCTTTTCACAAGAACTACCTTTGCGCCGTCTGTTTGAGACACCGACAGTAGCCCAACTGGCAAAAGACATAGAAACAGCCGCAAAAGTAGGCTCAAAACTACAAATACCACCAATAAAGCGCCATTCCTGGAAAAAAGAATTACCCTTATCTTTTGCTCAACAACGATTATGGTTCCTGGATCAGTTAGAGCCAGATAGTCCCTTTTACAACATACCTATGGCTGTACGATTACAGGGGCAACTTCATCATGACGCACTAGAGCAAAGTTTTCACACAATTGTGCAACGCCACAAAGCCTTGCAGACTAATTTTCAAACCGTCGCCGGGCAACCAACAGCAGTTATCTCACCCACAAAACTCATCAACTTACCAATTCTCGACTTGAGCGCATTACCTACTCAGCAACGAGAAACTGAAATTAAACAACTGGTACTAGCAGAAGCACAATCTCCCTTTGACCTCAACAATGACCTGCTGTTGCGAGTGAAACTACTACACATTGGAGAACAAGAATACATATTATTGTTGACCATGCACCATATTATTTCTGATGGCTGGTCAATTGGTGTAGTCGTGCGTGAAGTGTCACAACTTTACACAGCTTTTTGTGCCGGACAACCTCCAACTCTGCCAGAATTACCAATCCAGTATGCAGACTTTGCCGCATGGCAACGACAATGGTTAAAAGGAGAAGTCCTACAAGAGCAGATATCATACTGGCGTAAAAATTTAGAAGGCTTACCCCCCAGACTAGAATTACCCACAGACCGCCCCAGACCTCCGGTGCAGAGATTTCAGGGAGCTATTCATGCCTTGACTATTTCGCCAGAGTTAACTGTCGCCCTGAATCAGTTCAGTCAGCAGACAGGTAGTACTTTATTTATGACCTTGCTGACGGCTTTTAAGGTGCTGCTGGGACGCTACACGAATAGCACAGATATTGTGGTGGGTACACCAATTGCTAACCGCAACCAAGGGGAGACAGAGCAATTAATTGGCTTGTTTGCCAATACTCTAGTCTTGAGAACGGATTTATCCGGTAATCCGGCTTTCAGGGAATTACTCAGTCGCGTCCGAGAAGTCGCTTTGGGAGCCTATGCTCATCAGGATTTACCCTTTGAACAGCTAGTGGAAGAACTTCAGCCACTACGTTCTTTGAGTCATACACCTCTGTTTCAAGTCATGTT
Organism: Anabaena sp. WFMT; assembly: GCF_051781005.1. Taxonomy (NCBI): domain Bacteria; kingdom Bacillati; phylum Cyanobacteriota; class Cyanophyceae; order Nostocales; family Nostocaceae; genus Anabaena; species Anabaena sp. WFMT. The sequence goes on from NZ_JBPWOA010000045.1 coordinate 1,924, forward strand.
TGTGCTGCAAAATGCTCCCTTGTCCGAGTTAGAGTTAGCGGGGTTGACTCTCAGTGCTGTGGAAACTGAACTTGGTATCGCCAAATTTGACCTGACGCTGTATATGGAACAGGTAGATTCAGGACTGAGAGCCGCTTTTGAATACAATACTGATTTGTTTGATGCCTCAACAATTAGCAGAATGGCAGGGCATTTACAAACTTTATTAACAGCTATAGCCGCCAATCCAGACCAGCAAATTTTAGAACTCCCACTACTCACTTCAACAGAAGAAGAGCAACTATTAATTGAGTGGAATCAAACTCAAGTAAATTATCCTCAACAAACTTGTATTCATCAGTTATTTGAATCACAAGTAGAACGCACACCAGATGCAGTTGCTTTGGTCTTTGAAGATGAGCAATTAACCTATAGAGAACTCAATACTAAAGCCAATCAGTTAGCACATTATTTGCAAAAGCTGGGTGTAAAACCAGAAACATTAGTCGGCATTTGTGTAGAACGCTCCCTGGAAATGGTTGTGGGACTTTTAGGGATTCTCAAAGCCGGAGGAGCTTATGTCCCCTTAGATCCAGCATATCCCCCAGAGCGTCTAGAATTCATGCTGGCAGATGCTCAAGTTCCCATTTTACTCACTCAAGCATCACTACTAACAACACTCCCAACTCATTCAGCCCAAGTTATTTGTCTAGATACAGATTGGGATAACATCACCCTCCACAATCAACAAAACCCCCATAGTATTGTTACCAGTGAAAACTTAATTTACGTTATCTATACCTCCGGTTCCACAGGTAAACCCAAAGGAGTACAAATCTGCCACAAAGGAGTCATCAACTTCTTAACATCAATGGAGCGACAACTCCAATTTACTCAATCAGACATCCTCCTAGCAGTCACATCCATATCCTTTGATATAGCCGTATTAGAACTATATCTGCCCTTAATTATCGGAGCGCGTCTGGTTTTAGCCTCTCGCACAGTAGCCACAGATGGCAAACAACTCAGTGAGCATCTGCACTCAGCCAATGCCACCATCATGCAAGCGACCCCAGCCACCTGGCGAATGCTGCTGACATCAGGATGGAGTGGTAATTCTCAGTTAAAAATCCTTTGTGGTGGTGAAGCACTCACCCGTGAACTAGCACAGCAGTTATTGAGCAAAGGCGCTAGTTTGTGGAATTTGTATGGCCCGACAGAAACAACTATTTGGTCAACCGCTAACGAAATTAAAACTACACAAAAATCTCAAGCAATCAT
>NZ_JBPWOA010000046.1:0-1860 GCF_051781005.1 Anabaena sp. WFMT
CGAATTTCTCACAAGACTGGAAAAATAAGGGTCATAAACTGCCAAAATGTATATTGTCAAAGGATTCTAGCAGTTTGAAGCATGACCCCCAATAAAAACGATTGTATACCGGAACAGTTCATATTTGAACAAGAGAATTCATGTCCAGTTGTAGTAAATTTCAAGGGTGAGCCTGTAATATCTGATGCCGGGTTAACATTAATTGCGGAACTGGACAGAAAAAGAGAAATAACATCGCGGCTGGCAAGATGTTTCAAAGATTACCGACAGCCAAATAAAATTTTACATCCAGTTCATAGCTTAATTGCACAAAGAATATATGGCTTAATCATGGGCTATGAAGATATAAATGACCATGAAAATCTACGTCACGATCCGATATTTGCGCTCTGTGTGGGAAAAGTGGTGAATTCGTCACAAGAATCAATGACATTGGCGGGAAAAAGTACTTTAAATCGTCTGGAACATTGCCCAGAAAATGTATCTACAAGGTGGGATAGTCAATATCATCGTATTGAACATGATGCGTCAGCCATAGAAACACTCTTGGTTGAGCTATTTCTAGAATCTTATCAAAAACCACCAAGACAGATAATTTTGGATTTAGATGTTACTGATGATTTGGTACATGGTAATCAAGAAGAAACATTCTTCAATCCTTATTATAGAGGATATTGTTATGCTCCACTTTACATTTTCTGTGGTAAACATTTACTCGCAGCAAAACTTCGTGCATCTAATGTAGAACCAGCAGAAGGGGGAATAGAAGAATTACAACGAGTTATAAAAATAATCCGCTCACGATGGCAGAACGTAAAAATTATTATTCGAGGAGATAGCGCTTATTCCAGAGAAGAGATTATGGCATGGTGTGAATCTCAAACTGGAATTGACTATGTATTTGGACTCGCACCGAATAATCGTCTAATCCAGCTATCTCAATCAATAAAGTATCGTGCATCCCAAGAATTCGCGGCAAAGATTCAACCCATAGTCAAGTTTTTTGAAACCTTGTTTCCCTCATCACCAGATTTAAAAACCGACGCAGCAGCATTGGTTGATAACTCAATTTGGTATTGTTCTCTTGACTATCAAACTCTAGATAGTTGGAGTCGTAATCGTCGTGTTGTTGCCAAAGTTGAGTATAGCTATGAAGAAGTCGATACTCGCTTTGTAGTGACTTCACTCCCGATTAATAAAATTCCTCCTGGACGACTTTATACTCAAAAATATTGCCCACGAGGCAACATGGAGAATTGCTTAAAAGAACAAAAATTAGGGCTAAAAAGTGATAGAACTAGTACCCATACATTTGCCGGAAATCAATTACGTTTGTGGTTAGCATCTATTGCTTATGTCTTGATGAATGCTCTGCGAGAGCAATGTTTAGCAAAAACAGAACTGAAAAATGCAACTGTTGAGACTATCCGTACACAGTTACTGAAGCTAGGAGCTGTTATTACTATTAGTAAACGACGGGTTTTAATCGCAATTAGTAATGCTTGTCCTTATCAGGAGCTTTTTGCCACGGTTTATCAGTGTTTATCTCGAATACCAAGTCAATCGTTAATTATGACATCATATAATTCGTAATTCATCGCTATTTCTAATTTTTAATAAGTGATTTTTTTGGGGTTATTTTACTTGATTTAACTCATGAATTAGTATGTCAATTTTTATTATTAACAGTTTTCGGCTTCAGTATTAATCACTTCTAATGTATTTGATATATCCTTATATACTTCGGTTTTTACTTTGAGATACTTATCTCTGGAGGTATTTTGATAATGTATCAATTAAATTGTCGTCAATTTGGTTAACCTAAGCGTTTTTATCTCACTTGTGAGAAATCCGGGTTTA
>NZ_JBPWOA010000047.1:0-1123 GCF_051781005.1 Anabaena sp. WFMT
GAATTAAAACAACGAAGATTAAATAAAGTTAAGCAAGCATTGAAGGGTCAGGCGATTACAGTAGTAATAGATGAAACCGGAGATAGAAAAAAAGGTAAAAAGACTGATTATGTAGCGAGACAATATTTAGGAAGTGTAGGAAAAGTTGATAATGGAATAGTTTCAGTCAATGCTTATGGAGTTTACTCTAATATAACTTTTCCATTAAGTGTAAAAGTATTCAAACCAAAAGGGACGCTAAAAGAAGGAGATAAATATAAAACTAAAATAGAGTTATCGTCAGAAATAATTACAGAGTTAATTGAAGAGGGTTTTAATATCGAACTGGTACTGGCAGATAGTTTATATGGTGAAAGTAGCCAATTTATTAGAAAATTGGATGAATATAACTTAGCCTATGTGGTAGCAATTAGAAGTAATCATGGAGTCTGGTTACCCGCAGGACAAAGCTTTAGGGCGAATAAGTGGTGTAAATTTGAGAGAACATTTAGCAATCAAAAATCAGAGGCTAGATATATCCGAGAAATAATTTATGGTAAAAAAAGAACCATAACTTACTGGGAAATAACTACTGACCCAGAAACCATGCCAGATAATTCTACTTCTTTCGTCATGACAAATCTTCAAGGGAATTTGAACAAGACTTTAGGTGACTTATATGGATTAAGAACTTGGGTTGAATATGGGTTTCGACAGTGTAAACAGGAACTAGGCTGGACAGATTACCGTTTCACTAATTTCCAACATATTGAGAGATGGTGGGAGATTATTTTTAGTGTTTATACTATGATTAGCTTAAATTCTCCAGTCTTCTTAGGCTTAAATCAATCTGGTCAACTTGAGACTAAGGCAAAAGAAAATAGTGATGTGGATTTTTCTAATCATCCACAATGGAACCATGAATCTGGATGGAAGAATACTTTAAATAATCTGCGTCTCATTATCCAACCACTTTTACTATTTTGGCTAATTTATCCCTGGTTAAGTATTTTCCATAATTCACATTTGTTACTGGGATTCAATCATTTAATTGCCGCAATGAATCAATTTAAACCCTGTTATACTTCTGGATGATTTAGCTTCTTTACTACTTGCTTATTCCGGAAAGTGACAGAAGAGGGAT
>NZ_JBPWOA010000048.1:0-1195 GCF_051781005.1 Anabaena sp. WFMT
GGGAGCATATCAACTTTGTTAGAACAAAAGAACTAAACAGGCTCTAAAGCTTGGCGTTGAGATAAGCACAGCGATGCTTGAGGACTTGAGAGACATTCGATTCATTCCATTGTGCGCCAGAGATTTTTAATCGGCGATCTATCTGTTTGATAGTAGACTCGACGGCACCAGAACCAATAGAACAAATACCCTCGGTTTGATAATAATCATAATTGACAATTCGATGGCGATGAGTTTCCAAATACTGACAGAAATTTTGAGCTTTTTTAGATTGAAGTGGAGATATGAGAGCGAGAGTTTCATCAACTTTTCCTAGCCAAAGAAAAGTTTCCGCAGCTTTGAGTCGCTTGAGAGAACCACCTACTTTATGTAGATTTTCAACAAGATGAAACCAATCTAAAATCTCCCGTCTTTCCCCTGGACAATTAAATTGTCGAATTATCTTCCAAATTCCCGGATGTCCATCACCTAAACAGGTTAATGGATCTGCCAAATGTTGTTGATTTACCCAATCGATTAAAGATTCATTTTCACCCAATCTAGCTACTTTTATTCCTTGGTTAATGCAAATAGCTTTATAGTCTTTCCAGAGGCATGATTCTCCTTTTTGTTCAGTCCTAAGCCTTACCTTTCCACCGTCCACGCTAATTTCTTCTATTTCTTTTTCGTCTCCTATTTCGGGAAACTCATAACGCTGAACGATTCTTTGTTGTGTACTAGCAGAAATCGACATCCCAGTATATTTATAAATATCTTGTGCTGCATTTTCATAGGATACATTTGCACTTGCTCTCAAGCAACATTGCTCTAAATAAGGACTTATTTTTTGATTGTTTTCTAGTTTTAACTTTCGTGCTTGTTTTTCACTGACTGGCAATTCTCCAAGAATGCTTTTTATTATTCTTACTCTTCCCGATGAAGTTCCTGTTGCTTCTTTGAGAAAAAAACCCCTAATTCTGGCGTAATATATTCTAAAGTCTGCGCTCTAATTGTTTTTTCAATTCCTGCTAAACTCTCTAATTCTTCAGTTTTTGCTTCTTGATATAGAATTCCTGCTATGGCTTTGAGATGCTCCTGGAGTTTTTTCTGATTAGCTGGTTCCATGATTGAGTGGGGGATTGATTTCTTCCTTTATTTTCGCTGATTTTTACCCCTACCTGCTAGTTCATCTGTTCTAACAAACTTGAGATGCTCC
>NZ_JBPWOA010000049.1:0-1225 GCF_051781005.1 Anabaena sp. WFMT
CTGCCCTATCTGCGTGATGCGGCTCGACAAAATCGCTTTTTGCATAATGAGATTGTTAAATTATGTCAAACTAGCATTCAATTTTATGCCCAAGAAAAATATAACCGTTACTCTCTCGCTAATGCTCAAAGAATAAAAGCACCCAAGAAAAAACTAAAAATAGGTTATCTTTCCCATTGTTTGCGAGAACATTCAGTAGGTTGGTTAGCCAGATGGTTATATCAACATCATAATAGAGAAGAGTTTGAAATTTATACTTATTTTGCTACTTACCGTTTTCATATTCATGATTTTCTGCAAGATTGGTATGAGCAAAATTCAGATCATGTCAGAAAATTAGGTCGGGATGGGATAGAAATTGCCGAACAAATTCATCAAGATGAAATTGATATCTTAGTTGATCTTGATAGTATGACTGCGGATATTAGCTGTGAAGCGATCGCATTAAAACCAGCCCCAATTCAAGTAACATGGTTAGGCTGGGATGCTTCTGGTATACCTGCTATTGATTACTATATTGCTGATAATTATGTTTTACCAGAATATGCCCAAGAATATTACAGTGAAAAAATTTGGCGTTTACCAAATACTTATTTAGCAGTTGATGGTTTTGAAATTGGTGTACCAACTTTAACCAGGAAAGATTTAGAAATTCCTGATGATGCAGTTATTTACTTTAGCGCCCAAGCAGGTTATAAGCGTAACCCTGATAATGTGCGGTTACAAATGAAAATTCTCAAACAAGTACCCAATAGCTACTTTCTCATCAAGGATATTAATAAAGATGTAGGAGTGGTGAGAGAATTTTTTGAACAAATTGCAGAAGCAGAGGGAGTAAGTAAGGAAAGATTACGTTTTTTGAATAAAGTACCCTCATCAGCCATCCATCGCGCTAATTTACAAATTGCCGATATTGTTTTAGATACCTATCCCTATAATGGTGCAACTACAACTATGGAAACTTTATGGGTGGGTGTACCTTTAGTCACGAAAGTGGGAGAGCAATTTTCATCCCGCAATAGTTATACAATGATGGTGAATGCGGGTATTAGTGAAGGTATTGCTTGGAGTGATGAAGAGTATATAGAGTGGGGTGTGTGTTTAGGAAAAGATGCTGATTTGAGAAAAGAAATTCACTGGAAATTATTAAAGTCACGTCAAACTGCACCCCTTTGGAATGGTAAACAGTTCACCCGTGAAATGGAGCAAGCTTATCAGCAAATGT
>NZ_JBPWOA010000050.1:0-1577 GCF_051781005.1 Anabaena sp. WFMT
TTGTAGCGACTGTCTTGAATGTCAAGCGATGCCTGCGGCGGGCGTAGCCATCGCTCTTGTTGACGCAACTGGGGAACGCTCTGCTAGATTGGGAGGTGGTAGGACGGACATAAAGATTTTGGGTTGATAGTCTAGATAGTCGCAGCCCGCCCTACCACTTCACTGCGTCGCCCAATCTTCCCCAGTTGCTAGATCACTCGTGGGGGTAAAAGTTGAATATTCACATCAAGGTTGAGGAAAAATTAATTTTTGTAAGCACAAATAGGAACTCTGACTCATAGAGTAAAAAAGCCGACATAGTTTGTAATGACAAAAAATGAATTTCAGAAATGAAAAAGTTTTAAGCTGGTTGCAAATTATCTTTAGCACCCCAAGGAAGATGATCCCGAACCATCGCATTTAAAATGACTAACATTTTATGAACGCAAGCAGTAAGTGCTAATTTTTTGGGTTTACCACGTTCAACAAGACGCTGATAAAAAGCCTTAATTACAGGATTAAAACGCATGGCAACAACAGCACCCATATAAAGAATAGCACGAACATGAGCGCGACCACCATTAATCATTCGCTTACCTTTATGTTGACCCTACGGGTTCAGCAGTTGCTTTCCGACGCAAGGCGACAGGAACGCACTGCTTCACCACTATCATGATTAATTGGTGCCACACCAACTAAACGAGAAATTTGTTTAGCGGTTAATTGACCTAATTCTGGTAAGTCAGACACCAGAGTGGTAGAAATAACTTGACCAATACCAGGAGTAGTTTTGAGTAAATTGACTTTATCAATCCATTCTTGATTATTTTGGGTCAATTCTTCAATCTCTTGATTAATTTGTTGAAGACGTTTATCCAAATAATCAATATGTGCCTCAATATCTGCTAAAGTTTTACCACGAGAGCGGTCACGGCGATTTTTTTCAGCAGTAGACATCTCAACTAATTGTCTTCTCCTACTAATTAATTCACCCAATTGACGTGCTGTTTCACTTTCAATTGGTAACATAAGTGGTTTCATTGCTTCACCAAAATGTGCCAAAGTCTGTGCGTCAATTGCATCAGTTTTTGCTAACTTACCTGTAGCTTTAGCAAAATCTCTTCCTTGACGCGGATTGATTAATGTTACTGGTAACAGTGCAGACTGCAATTGAATTATTAATTCAGTTTCTAGTCCTCCTGTTGCTTCCAATACGATGAGGTTTACATCATATATTTTAAGTTGCTCAACTAAATTAGATATTTCTATTTCAGTATTAGCAACTTGAAATGCTTTACCTATTGGACGTATGTAAACATCAAGTGTGGCTTTACTTACGTCAATGCCTATCCACTGAGAGATGTTTTCCATTTTTAACTCTCAACTTTTAACTAATTTCTTTTACTCTTTTTCATCCCCTTGATTTCACTCATCCTTGCATGATTCGGGCTATTTTATCTATGTTTTGATTCACAGTATTTACCCCAGGCGACTGTTCGAGTTCTGTCATGGAGATTGTTGTAGTGACCCATGCTACAAAGCGGTCTTTTCTGACCAAGGGTGCGACGGTCTACTACTTCTTCTAATATACAAGGGTG
>NZ_JBPWOA010000051.1:0-1457 GCF_051781005.1 Anabaena sp. WFMT
ACCGATCAGAGAGCATAATAAAGACCACATTTTCTAGCTCCTTTTCAAAGCGTAGAGCTTTGACCAAATCGGCTTCTTGAGAGAAGATAGAATCAATGATGATCATATCAGGTTTAGCAGACCGAGCTTTACGAATACATTCTTGAGGATTAGAAGCTTCAATCACACTGTATCCCTGAGTTTGGAGAACATCAGATATAGTCTTTAAAGTCGAAGCATTTTTATCAACAACCAATACCTTTTTACTAGAAGTACCTTGGGAGAGCAGAGAGCCAATTTCGCCTAGAAGTTTCTCTGTATTGATAGGTTTAGTCAGATAGCGATCAATACCGATGTGATAGCCACGTTCCTTGTCTTCAATAATAGACAACATGATAATCGGAATATCTGCGGTCTGAGGGTCATTTTTGAGAACGGCTGCCACATCAAAACCATTGATTTGAGGCATCATCACATCGAGGAGAATCAGATCAGGACGGGATGTTTTAATCTGATGAATTGCATCGACACCGTCTTTAGCTTCCCGGACATTGTAACCTTCATTTTCGAGTTGTTGACGGAGTAATTCTCGAATGTTGAGATCATCATCAACGACCAGAATGGTTTTACGGTTTTCGTTTTGGACAGTATTTTTGGTAATGACATGATCTTTAAGTTGTTTGACAAGAGTATCTAAATTCAGACTGGAACTAGCTTGTTGTTGGCTGGTATGGGTGGGAACAATAAACGAGAATGTGCTGCCTTTGTTGAGTTCACTTTCTACCCAAATTCTGCCGCCGTGATGGTCGATGATTTGTTTGCAGATTGGTAGTCCTAACCCTGTGCCTTTGGGTTTATCGGTGAGGGTGTCACCAACTTGGCGGAATTTCTCGAAGACTTTCGGCTGGTCTTCTGGGGTGATGCCAACGCCTGTGTCAATAATACTGATGCAAACACCTTCCGGCTCTTGTTTGACACGGCAGGTGACAGCACCTGATGCGGTGAATTTAACGGCATTGGAAATCAGGTTGATGAGGACTTGGAGTAGTCGATTGCGATCGCCTATGATTTGTGGTAGTCCTGGTTCAATTTCGCTGACTAATTTCAGTCCATTGGTTTCAAATAACCCGGCTGTGGACTTGGTTGCCCAATCGAGTAATTCGCTGGGGTCTAGGGGCTGCATTTGCCATTCCACTTTCCCTGCTTCCATTTTGGCGATGTCTAAGACATCGTTTATCAATGATGTGAGTCTTTCTGCTTCGGAGACGATGATGTTGAGGTTGTCGCTGACTCGTTTGATGGTTTTTTGTAGTTTGCGGTCTTCGGTTGACAGCATGGGAAAGACATTGGTTTCTAGCTTTTCTTTGATGATGGAGGCAAAACCGAGGACTGATGTTAGTGGTGTCCTGAGTTCGTGGGACACTGTGGAGATGAAGTCGGTTTTCATTTTGTCTATTTCTTTTTCCGCTGTTACATCC
>NZ_JBPWOA010000052.1:0-233210 GCF_051781005.1 Anabaena sp. WFMT
CAAAGAACATTTAGGATAGGAAAAAATGACATAAAATGGAATCCAACACGTTTTACACATGACATCAGACTTGTTTTGGTAAATAATCAATACTCAAATTCTCCAATTGCTAAAGCTTTCAAAAAAGTCAGTATCTATGATTTTTCTCCAGGTGATATTTCTAGACAAATTTCAACAACTCCAATGATGAAGAGAACTGGAGAAGGAATAGCTTATATTTTACTTGATATTTTATTAGCTAATCGTGAAGGTTTTGATGAGTTAGAAGCAAGATTAACAAAACTTGTTCCTAATATTAAAAAAATTGTCTTACCCCGTGGCGGAAATAACACTTTTTCTCTAGAATTGGTTGATAAATATTCAGATCATCATATTCCTGCATCGGATATTTCAGATGGTACATTAAGACTTTTGGCTTTTCTAACTGCACTGTATCAAGAAAACACTCCCAGTATTATTTGCTTTGAAGAAATAGAAAATGGAGTTCATCCTTGGCTGCTGCACAAAATGATGGAGTTGCTAAAAATTGTTTCCACTGAAGGCATAACTGGTAAACCTGTGCAGGTTTTAATTACAACCCATTCTCCTGTGTTGTTAAATTATGTTGAACCATTTCAAGTCCGTGCTGTTGAATTAGATAAAGAAGGTAAAACTCAAGTTCATAAATTACCTATAGATTCTGTCAGGTTTCAAAAAGCTTTAGAAGCTTATGATGGGGCATTAGGTGAACTTTGGTTTACAAATGTGTTTGGAGGAAATCCAGAATGAGTCGTCGGATTCGGATTGGATTAATTGCTGAAGGGGAAGCAGAACTGGGTGCAAGTATTCCTTATATTAAACCAGAAGACGGTGGTAAAGTAATTGAAAGAAATAATGAAGGCGCACTTCATACTTTAATTAGACGAGAACTAGAAAATGCTGGATTTCCAGATTGTGATTTTGTCCAAAGACATCCATCAATTAAAGAAACTCAAAAACTTACTTTACGAACTGGACATTCTATTTTAGATCCAAAATATCTAGCACAGATCGTTATTTTATGGAAGCCAGAAGAGGTAGATATGATCCTCATTGTGGTTGATGCAGATGATAAACTAGAGCAAAGACAAATTGATTTGGAAAGAGCTTTAAATAAAATTCGTGATAATCATTTAGATATTAACGAACAACCAATTAACGATCGCAGTGCGGGAGGTTTAGCAATTAGAAATTTTGAGACGTGGTTACAGGCTGATACCCAAACTGTTGCAACTGTTTTGGGTGTAGAATTTCCATCTCTGGAAAATTTAGAGGATTTAGACAAAACTAAGGACATTTTGGAGAATGCAATACAGAAATCAACGTATTTTTCTGAAGACACTAGTAATCAGCGTCCGCTACAAATTCGCTGGAACTTGGCTTTTCAGATTGATCTAGGAATAATTAAAACGTTCTGTCCTGATGGATATGCTACTTTTGCAAAAGATTTACTGGTAGCGGCACAAGCCGTTATACAGATTATTGGTATAAATTGAAAATAGAGATATATACGGTTGATACGCTGGTAGTAATAATGTGCCTGAGAAATTAATCAGCAGAAATTAACTTACATCGGCAGTGAGGAATGGTATTATTCGGTTATTACAAAAAGTAAAGGGCAATTTTACTATGACCAAAGCACCTGTTGCTCCTGTGGTGCTAGTCATTTTAGACGGATGGGGCTACTGTGAGGACAAGCGAGGAAACGCAATTGTCGCTGCTAAAACTCCAATCATGGACAGTTTATGGGCAGCTTATCCCCACACCCTCATTCGCACATCAGGAAAAGCTGTAGGGTTGCCAGAAGGTCAAATGGGCAACTCGGAAGTTGGTCATTTGAATATTGGCGCTGGACGAGTGGTTCCCCAAGAACTGGTACGCATTTCAGATGCTGTTGAAGACGGTTCTTTAGCCGCCAATCCAGCACTTGTCAAAATTTGCCAGGAAGTTCGCTCTCGCAATGGCAAGTTGCATCTCATCGGGCTTTGTTCTGAGGGAGGGGTACATTCGCATATTACCCATCTATTTGGACTACTTGACTTAGCCAAAAAAGAGCAACTTCCACAAGTTTGTATTCACGCCATCACTGACGGGCGTGACACTGCCCCATCTGAGGGTATTAAAGCAATCCAGAAACTGCAAGACTACATAGATAGCATTGGCATCGGTCAGATAGCCACCATCAGCGGTCGTTATCATGCAATGGATCGCGATCATCGTTGGGATCGAGTCCAACGCGCCTATGATGTCATGACACAAAATGGTGCGGGAAATGGACTCACGGCGGTAGAGGTCTTAAAAGAATCCTACGCCAAAGGTGTAACTGATGAGTTTGTTCAGCCAGTTCGCATTACGCCTGGTGCAGTAGAACCAGGTGATGGGGTCATATTTTTCAATTTCCGCCCCGATCGCTCTAGACAATTAACTCAAGCCTTTGTCAGTAAGAAATTTGCAGGTTTTGAAAGACAGCAAATTACACCGTTGTCCTTTGTGACTTTTACCCAGTATGATCCTGAATTACCAGTATCAGTGGCTTTCACACCACAGAATCTGAATAATATTTTAGGGGAAGTCATCGCCAATCATGGTTTAAAGCAGTTTCGCACCGCCGAAACCGAAAAATATGCTCACGTCACCTATTTCTTTAATGGGGGACTTGAAGAACCTTGTGATGGTGAAGACCGGGAACTAGTCAGTAGTCCAATGGTGGCTACCTATGACACAGAACCTGCAATGTCAGCCCAAGCAGTGACAGAAGTTGCGATCGCAGCCATTAAAAAGGGCATCTACTCTCTAGTGGTCATGAATTATGCTAACCCAGACATGGTAGGGCATACGGGACAGATAGAAGCTACAATTACAGCCATTCAAACTGTAGATCGCTGTTTAGGTCTTCTCCTCGATACCATTGGCAAAGCTGGCGGCACAGCAATTATTACTGCTGACCACGGCAATGCTGAATATATGCTAGACGAAGAAGGTAATCCTTGGACAGCACACACTACTAACCCAGTTCCCTTAATTTTGGTAGAAGGCGAAAAAGTCAAAATACCAGGATATGGCACAAATGTGGAACTGCGAAATGATGGCAAGTTAGCCGATATTGCCCCGACTATTCTGGATATTTTACAGCTACCCCAGCCACCAGAAATGACAGGGATATCGCTGCTAAAACCCGCAGAATATGACTTGAAGCCTATTCGCACTCCTGCACAAATAGGTTTGTAAAATAGTGAAAGCTTAACAGTTAACGATGATCAAGTTAACTGTTTTCTTTCTGAATTTGGCAGTTTTGAGCGATGCTTTTGGCGGGTGTAAAAGAATATGGATTAAATGAACCGCGAAGACGCGTTCGCGCAGCGTTCCGCAGGAAAGGACGCGAAGGAAGAAGGAAGAAGATAAGAATCTTACGTTAGGAAGGGGATAATAGTCCTTAGCCGTTATAATTTATATTTGGTCTGATTATTTTTGTTTTTGAATTACTTATGACACTTACTAACATCGTGCAAGGTATTTGGGCTTTTTCTGCTTTAGGTTTAATCATTCTCGTTTTACTGCATAGTCCTAAAGGTGATGGTATTGGCGCAATTGGTGGACAAGCGCAATTGTTTAGCAGTACCAAGAGTGCAGAAAATACATTAAATCGAATTACTTGGGCGCTAGTAGTAATTTTTATGGGTTTAACAGTAGTTTTAAGTGCTAATTGGTTGCCTAAATAGGTGAAAATGGGCAAAATTACCCAAATATTGATATACAAAACCCGAAATAAAATATTTTGGCGGAGGTTATTAGCAGTCCTGACTTTAATAATAAGTACAGGGCTGTTAGTTATTTTTACTAACTTTATATCCAGCGCTGCGATGAATAAATCCACCCAAAAACCTTCATTTAGTAGGGATTTTACCTTGAGAGTCTCCAAAAATGAGGTTTTGGGCGCAAAGGAAGAATTAATACAAAAACCCCATCCGTTACCCCTGACTCTCAAAAATTGGCAAGATAAAACCAATAGTAGTGATTATTTTGACCAAATTACACCCACAAAAGTTGGTTATTTAATTTGGTCACGTTTTCCTGTGCAAGTGAAGATAGACAAACCGACAGGAATGAGTGAAAAACAGGCGCAAATATGGGTTAATAGCGTTTTAGAGGCTGTACAAGAGTGGAGTATTTATTTACCTTTGCAGGTAGTGGAACAGCCAGAAGCTGATATTACAATTGTCAGAAAAGCCCCACCGCTTCAGTTGTCACCTCAAAAAATTCCCCGTGCGCGTTCTGCTTTGACTACCTTTGAGTTATACACAAGTAATAATGTGTTATCCCACCGCTTTAGGATCTTGCTAAGTCCTAGCCAAGCAGGGGAATATGTGCAGGCATCCGCACGTCATGAACTTGGACACGCTTTAGGAATTTGGGGTCATAGTCCTCTGCAAACTGATGCCCTTTATTTTTCCCAAGTCCGCAACCCACCAACTATTTCTGCTAGAGATGTGAATACCTTAAAGCGCATTTATGAACAGCCTACTAATTTGGGTTGGTAATCGGTAATTGGTCTAATTTGATCTTTCACTCGGTACTCGTTACTCGTTACTCAGCACTGTTTTAGTGATAAAGTGGCTGTTTACCTAGAACATTAAAAACAATACATAGTAGGGTGAAGATTAGTAATGGGTAAGGCTATAGGAATTGATTTGGGGACGACTAACTCTGTCGCTGCTTTTAAGTTAGCAGAAGTGGAAGTAGTAACAGCAAACGATAACACGCCTCCAGACCGGAAACTCACTCGTTCTGTGGTTGCTTATGACCAAGGTAAATTTTTGGTAGGAGATCAAGCTTACAACCAGCTACGCCACGACCCAGAAAATGTCATTATTTCTATTAAGCGGTTAATGGGTAGGGGTTTTGGTGATTTAGCAGTTCAAAAACAAAAGTCGGAATTTGGTTACAAAATTGCCAAACCAACCCAGGGAACAGACAACAGTATTGCTGTGTGGTTAGGTGAACAAGAATTGCAACCTGAGGATATTTCGACGGAAATTCTCAAAAAATTGGTACAAAATACCCAAGCTTATCGCCAAGGAATTGGGAAAACTGGGGAAATCATTGATCAAGCTGTGATTACTATTCCTGCTTATTTCAACGATAAACAACGCTATGCTACCCGCACCGCAGCCCTCAAAGCCGGACTTACTCCTTTGGAACTGCTACCAGAACCGACAGCAGCGGCGATATCCTATGGTTTTTCACCTAATAGCGATGATGTCAAGACGATTTTGGTCTATGACTTTGGCGGTGGGACGTTTGACGCTTCAGTAATTACCGCAGCGGGAACTTCATTTATTGAACAGGGTAAAGCGGGTGATTTGTGGTTGGGAGGAGATGACATAGACTCACGCTTGGTTAAGTTTGTGACTCAACAAGTTGCTCAACAAGAAAAAATTGGTGATATTGACGGCTTAATTGCTACAATGCCTTATTATCAACGGGTACGATTTAAGGCTGATTTAAAGATAGCGGTAGAACGGGCAAAGGTGGAATTAAGTAATGCGCAGTCTGCTCAAATTAACCCTTCTACTCAATTACTTGATGAGTTAGGAATTGCGATTCCGGTTGAGGTGGAAATTACTCGTGAACAATTTGAGGAAATGATTGGGGAGTTGGTAGAGAAAACACTGCAAATTTGCCGCCAAGCTTTGGAATATGCTGAATATCACCTAGAAATGGTGGATGTAGTGCTGTTGGTGGGTGGTTCTTCCCAAATTCCCTTGGTACAAAGGAAACTTAAAGAGGCTTTTGGCGCTAATAAAGTGGTTTTACATCCCCGTCCGATGTACGCGGTGGCTGAGGGTGCAGCGATTGTTGCGGCTGGACAAACAGATAAAGTGACAACGGTATCCCGCGATTATGCCATTAAGTTAGCTGACGGTAAGTATATAAAAGTGATTAATCGGGGTGATATTTTACCCGTGACAACATCCCACACTTTGAAGACTGTGGCTGAAGGACAACGGTTGATTCATTTTCAATTTTTTAGTCCTGATGAAGATAATAATTATGAAAGAATTGGGGAAATATGGTTGGGTTTAGATGAAAAACATCCAGCCGGGACGGAAATTACAGTGTATTTAGAGTTGGATGAAAAAAATAGTGATTTGCGAATGACAGCGACTTTAAAAAATGATCCGACTGTGAAAGTTAGTTGTATTTTTTCCCGTGGTCGTGCTGATGAGAAAATATATAAAGAATTAGAGGAAGCGATCGCACAACTGAATCATCAAAACCTGACTGTATTCGGTGTGGAAGAAGCTTTGAAGTTAGCAGTACCTGTTGTGCAGTCGGCTAATCAAATTATTAATCCCATCACGGGAGAAGAACGCAGCGATTTACGGGAACGTGCGGGGGAAAATCTGCAAAAATTCCAGGTATCTATGTCTCCAACCCGTCTAGAAGCTGAGACTCAGATGAATGATTGCGATCGCATTATGAAATTTTGTGATTTTATGATTCCTGAACCACAGCAAGAACGACTCCAAAGGTTGAGTCAGGAATTAAAATCTGTGATTAACACCAATAATCTCTCGGCGATGGAATATTACAGTGAAGAAGTCAGACGTGAACTTAGCAACCTACCAGAAGCAGTACAGGTAATTCAAGCTTGTATTCTCGCTATCCAAAAAGCTAAACCCGTCGCCCCCACCCAAGCAAATGCTATGTCTGACAAACTCTCCCGACTACTGATGGCGATGGAAAATGGTGATAGCAATGAAGCCGAACATTTGTTAATTGAACTGCAACCAGATGTACAGAATTGGCTCAATCAAGACTTACCCAATAACAGCATTGTCACAGGACTCACAAGATGAATACTAAAATTAATTGTCCTGTCTGTGGATATCAAGATATTGAGAGCAATATTTGTCCTAACTGTGATAGCGACCTTTCCTTAATTCGCACACTCCAAGAATTACCACAGGTAGAAAAAAAATCCCTCAAAAGAAAATTGAGCGGTTGGACATTAGCAGTAGCTTTGTTAATGTTAATTATAGGTATGGGTCTGGGAGTGGGAAGTAGTTTTATAATCGTGCAATCTGGTCTATATAATGCAACTATTTTAAACCCTAATCCAACGGTAGCTAGTAGCATTAAATCACCAATAAATAAGCCTGTCACACAACCAAATACTTACACTGTTAAACCTGGAGATAACCTGAGTTTGATCGCCTTAAAATTATGTGGTCAAGGTGGTGCTTGGAAAACTATAGTTAAAGCTAATCCCGAAATAGAAAAACGGAAAAATTACTATATAGATCCGGGGGAGGAGTTGAAAATTCCTAACTGTCAGGAGCAAACTAAATGAGTATCTTTGACAGTGTAAAGGAAGCCAGCCAGAAAGCCGAAAAATTTGCTCTCAACAAGCAACTGCGAGAAGCTGTAACTACTGCGGAAACAGCCCTGAATATGTGGGCAGAAGAACCAAGTTTTTGGGAAATGTTAGTTGGTAAGATATTAATTGGTAATCTTGTAGAGAGGTTGCAAAAACAATTAGTAGAGTGGCGTAATCAAGTCGCAGAGGCAGATAAATTAGCTGCTAGGGCTAATTTGATTTTGAGGAATGATATCGGTGATCCTTTCGTCACTCAAGGCATATCTGATGCGATCGCTCTTTATCGACTATATAGTATCATTCTTGAAGATGAGCAAGTATTATACTCAATTCAGCAATGCCAACAGGAACTGCAAAAGCGTAAGCAATTTCAGGAGTTGGTGAAACAAGCCGAGTCACAGGCAGAAAATCGCTTCTTTAAAAATGCGATCGCTATTTACCAAGAAGCTGAAAAACTATACACCACTGAATCAGTCAAACAAGCCTTTACTGATGCTTTAACCCAAGTTCCCCACGAAGAAAGTTATAATTCTGCTCTCCGCAAGGCAAAGGAAGCGGAGTCGGAAGGTAATTTACAGGCAGCAATCATACTTTTAGATTCCGCTTTGACTAATTTTCCTCGCGCTGACGGACTTGATATACTTCAAAAACTCAAAGCTACAGTCAAAGGTAGAGAGCTATTTTGTCAAGGTTTAGCAGCAGAAAAAGCAGGTGATTTCCCAGCAGCTAAATCTCTATATGAAAATGCTTACACACTTTTACCAAATCTTCAAGAGTCCCAAATCCGCTTAGGTATAGTGGCAATTAAAATGCAAGATTGGGCAACTGCACTATCTTATTTACAAGGTTTATCAGGACAACAAGCTGCTTATCTGCGTGGTTTTGCACTAGCTCAACAAGCAAATTTACAGTTAGCTTATTGGGAATGGCAAAATGTATCTGCGACATCAATAAATGAGCAACGAAAAATTATTCAGGACGTTTTTCAGTATCAATATTCATTATCTTTACATAATATTGAAGAGTTAGTCAGGTCTAAACAATGGGAGAAAGCTAAAACAGCGAGTAGGGAATTTATTCAAAAATTCGGTGCTAACGCTTTAGTCGAAACTAATCTGAAAGAACATATCCAACCAAGTTTAGAAGCCGCTGTTTGGAAAGATTCAGATTGGAAAAATATTGCTCCTAAAATGGAAAATATCTGGATTGTTAATCCCAATATTACCACATTACATAACTGGACAGTAGCAACTTATTACCATGCCCAAAGCAATCCTGAAAAACTGATTGATTTAATTATTGCTTTATCTACTGCAATAGCTAATTTAAACTCTGATTCTAGCCTCCAAAATATTCCTTGGTTGGGAAACAAAGCTGTTGATTTTAATTTTATATCTTTAGAATTAAAACGCCGTTTAGAAGCAGCAATTGATAATATCAAAAATACCAATATTGAAAATTATTTAAATTTGCGCGATTACTTACGTTGGCAAATAGTTGCTCTCAGATTTATGGGAGAACCTGCCAACTCAGGAATGCAAATTAATGATGTATTTATCACACCTGGCTGTTATCACAAATTTAGTTCTCAATGGCAGAGTACCATAGTATATAAAATACATTCTAGTCAAAAAATTCTCCATTCCCTTTATACTCATTGGGGATTAGCTGTGGCTGCTTGTTTAGAAGGAGATAGGCAAAGAGCAATTCAACTTAAACCGACAAATAACCATACTATTGAAGTTGAACAATTTGCTCACAATTTCGTTGCTTATCATGAAGGTTGTTATCATCTACAGCAACAAAAATGGCAAGCAGCAATTACTCCTTGGCAGCAAGCTAAATTAGAAATTAAAGATCATCAAGATTGGCAACAAGAAATAGATAGACTGTGTAATTTACAGCGTCAAGTTATATCAGAGTTTCAAGAACATTTAGAATTTTCTCAATTTTGGTATGATATTATTGATACTCAATCTGCTATTAGTTATTTAGCTGAGTACCAAGCAGAAGAAATTAGACAACAACTTATTAATAAACAAATTTCTTTAAAACAAGCTCTGAAAAAACTTCAGAAACTTAAAAATATTGATAGTAATAATCCTGTTGTCAATGACATGATAGAAAACGTTGAATTTGACCAGGAAATAGAAGAAATTAACCGATTATTCAAAACTCGGAAGCATGAGGAAATGGTGAGAAAAGCCAGAAATTCAAAACGTGATAGAGTTCGCTATATTGTCGCTGAATTTTTTATAGATTTATTGATTAAGGGTATGGAAGAAGGTACTTTAAATGACCCCGAAGTAATGCTACAATTAGGACGTTGGGCTTACGAAGTCTGTCCAAATGAACCGGCATTTCAAGAAATTTACCGGGGACTGAAATTTTGTTAAAAACAGCATTTATACACTTTTACTTAAATTATGGAAAATAACCCCTATGATATTTTAGGTGTATCTCAAGCCGCATCGAAGGCAGAAATTACCAAAGCCGTAGCGGTGGCTATGAAGCGCAAGCAATATCCAGTAGATGTGATCGCTAAGGCACAAAAGAGCTTGATGAAGTCAGAAGAAAGAATTATTGCTGACTATCTGCGTCCAATATTGCCGACTATTAAGCGATTTAAGTATACTGATTTGACAGTTTTGACTAAACCTGCGCCTACTCTAGTATTATTATCAGAATTTGACGGCTTAGATGAAGCGATCGCTATGTCTGCCGTTCGTGGAGCGTCTCGTAGAGAAGGCATCCCACAAGCCACCCACCAAAACAATATCAAAAGACAACCTTTACCGATTCCCTTATCACAACTATTTACAGAAGGAGTGACAGCTTGTAAAGAGGGACGTTACCTCAAAGCGATAAAATATTTAGAAGACTACTGCCAAGGTAGTAGAAAACGCAATAGCCAAAATTATCTACAAGCTACAATGTGGCTGATTAAAGCCTATCAGATGGGTGGACAATTACAAAAAGCGATCGCACTTTGTGAGTCGTTGAGTAATCATGCCCACCCCCAAGTTAATACTTGGGCTAACAAAATCTTAGCTATTTTATCTAAAGAAATATCCCGTGTCTGACTTAAATCCAACCTATTTTATCAGCCAAGAATTGCGTGATTTACTCATGCAGCAAATTGGTGAAATCAAAAAAGAAAATGTTGTTTTACAGCAATCACTAAGAGAACAACAAACTCAAACCACAGCCCAAACTGAAGATTTATTTTTAGAACTTTTAGAAGTTGCTGATGCACTAGAAGCTTTATTAACCTATCTAGAAAATAATCCCAATCCTAGTCCAGAATTTATAGAACGTTTACCCCGTTCTGTAGCCGCAGTTAATCGGAAATTTCTGAGTGTATTAGGAAAACGTCAACTTATCCCTATAGAATTACAAGCAGGTACAGAACCAGATTTTAACTTATGTCGCGTAATTGATCGAGAAGAAAGAACTGATGTCCCAGACCAAACAATTACTAAAATAGTCCGTCGTGGCTTTTGTTGGGGTGAAAAAATTCTCCGTCCCACGGAAGTAATTACCGCTAAAGTAGAATCAAATTTAGATGGTAATATAGATGAAACTATAAATTAATTCGTAATTCGTAATTCGTAATTATTTCCTCTTCCCTCTTCCCTCTGCCCCCTGCTCCCGTTCGGCTACGCTCAGGGCAAGCCTGCCCCTTCCTACTGTCACCTTTTCCCTTCTTATTTGTATGGGTTCGTACAGAAGCAAAATTACTAATAATCCTACCTTTAAAGTCACAATACTCAAGATAGTTCCAAATTTAAACTAGCTGCAAAATTCTATGAATCCCCCTGAAAATAATATTAAAGAAACTTCCACATCTTCAAAAACATGGCGTGCTTGGCAGGAAAATCTCACGTTAGTAGCGATCGCACTAACTTTAGCACTTCTGATTAGGACATTTATCGCCGAACCCCGGTTAATTCCATCAGAATCAATGTACCCCACCTTACAAACAGGCGATCGCTTAGTAGTCGAAAAAGTATCCTATCGGTTTCATCCTCCCAAAACTGGTGATATCGTCGTTTTCAAATCACCGCCAGAACTGCAACGTCGGGGATATGAAGCAAACCAAGCCTTTATCAAACGGGTAATTGGGATGCCAGGAGAGGTAATTAGTGTAGCGAAGGGAAAAGTTTACCTCAACGGTGAACCCCTACAAGAAGAATACATCGCAGAACCACCAAATCAGCCATTTCCACCAGTGACAGTTCCAGAAAATGAATTTTTTGTCATGGGAGACAACCGAAACGATAGTAATGACTCTCGCTACTGGGGCTTTTTACCCCAAAAAAATCTCATCGGTCGTGCAACTTTTCGCTTCTGGCCTTTAGACCGCATTGGGTTAATTTAGGTATTGGGGACTTGGGTGATAAGAGGCAGGGGAGCAGGGAGCAGGGAGCAAGGAGGGAAATGAGGAGGAATATATCTTTCTCCTTCTGACTCCTGACTCCTGACTCCTGACTCCTTACCCTGAGCGAAGTCGAAGGGCTGCCTCCTGCCTAAAACCGCAGATAATACATTAATTGAGCGATCGCTTCCCCAGATAATTCTAGTCGTTGCTGAAAATCAACCAAATTACGGTAAGGCCCCGCAGTGAGACGATTTTGTATTACCGCTTGAGCTAAAGATAAATTTATAAAAGGAATTTTGCTTAGACTCTCTTCCGTTGCTGTATTTGGGTTAACCAAATAAGTCGGCTGATCTATAGATTCATCGTCATAATAACTAAAATTTAGCAATGGTTTCAGTGGTTGCAATCGCTGTACTGGCACACACAAAGCGGCTGCAATATCTTCAATACAATAAAACCTCACACCAGAACGAGAAAGTTCTACTAGCGATCGCCCTTGATGAATAGACAACCCCGGTAAACGTAGCCAATCATCAACAGTTGCTTGATTAGTATCAATACGCATTCCCAACTGTGCCGCCATTTGAATTTCTTCCCCAGATTGTAAACGATAGTAGGGATCATTCAGCAGCTTAACGCGGAGTTTTTGCAATTTTAGGTTTATAGGTAGCCAGTTATTCATGTTATTGCTTGCGTCAAGAAATCTGGTCTAGCATCTGGCGGCGTTTTTGCTCAAATTCATACTCAGAAATTAAACCATCTTGGCGGAGAGCATCTAACTCACGTAGAGCATTAGCTATTGATTCTACTTGATTACTTACCTGTTGTGAAACTTTAGCTGTTGACTTACCTAAATTAAAATTCCGGTCAAAAGCTTCTTCATCTTGAGCTAAATACCAAACTCCCTCAATAGCACTAGCTACCTTAGGAATTGGTGTCCAAGATAACAAAACATACAGAATTCCCCAGAATGGTTGTCCCAGGTAAAATTTATGTAATCCTGAGATTGTCAGTGTCCCAGAAAAGGCTAAAATAGCAGCAATGCTTCGGTTTTTATGTTTAGTTAACATTATCGTTATCAATCTCCAAATTCTATAATTTCTAAGATAAGACAGCTATATTAGCAAACCTCATTAATAAATTCAGTTTGGTGTAGTATAGATGCAAAATATATACAGCAGAATTCAGGAGTCAGGAGTCAGGAGTCAGGAATAAAACTAGCTTGGAGTCTGGCTTTGAATTTAGATTCTGTACCGTTCGGCTGACGCTCAACGGCGAAGCCTCGTTGATCTGCAACCCGCTATATCTAAATCTATTGTAGGCATTAATTGTGATCTCTATCAGCTATCCCTGACGTACTAGGCACATTAAAAATACCTAACTACAGATAGAATAATTAAACGCTTTGTAGTAATTCACCCAATTAACAAAAATTCTGCATTTAGCTTTGATGATACCTTAAAGCTCTTATTTGCAAATATTAAAATGATGTCACAGAACTCCCTGCCACGAGAAGTACTTGAATTACTGATTGACCCCTATGCTGTATTGGGAGTTTCTGTGAATGCCGATGAGCGTCAGATTCTTAAGCGCTATCATGCTTTGGCGAAACAGCTACACCCTGACAACTACATCAATAGAGATAATTCAGACCGCGAATTAGCCACAATAGTATTTACAAGATTGATTAACCCAGCTTATCAGCAATTAAAGCAGGTAAAAACAAGGTTCAAAATACTAGGGGAGTTGCGATTAAAAGCCGTATCTTTGGATCAGAAGACAATTTCAGAACTCCAAGCTGCCATCAATTTGCAAATCATGCCACTATCTCTACAAGAGACTAATGCTGTTTATGAACAAGCGATAACTTCTTGTGCAGAAAACCAATATAAATCACTTCAAAAAGTATATCAAGTAACTAAATATATCATTCAACTGAATTTAGTTTACTTATCATTGCATAAAAAAAATAGCTTCCAAGCGCCACCATTGCCAACAATATCAACATCCACCGCATCCGTCTCTATTGTCCCTCGACCACGCATTCAAAAGGTAGAACTAACATTACCTAAAACCAAAGAAAAAGATTCTAAACCTGTACCCATAAATTACGCTCAACGTCATTATGAACGAGCTGTTGAATATGGACAGCAGGCAAAATGGGCATTAGCTGTACAAGAACTGCGTGACGCTATCAAGCTAGAACCAAATAATAGTGATCATTACGCTTTACTAGGTGTAATACACTTCCAACAGAACTTCCCAGGCATGGCTAAAGTTTATATACGTCAATCCTTAAAACTAAACCCAAAGCAACCACTAGCTTTGAAATACGCTGGAATACTCAAAATTAAAACCACTGATGAAGAGACTAGCCCTAAATCAATCGGAAAAGCTTTGAGTCTTGCTGCTTTATTAAGTCGGTTTATATCCGGTGATCATTCATGATTGGAGGTACAAGGACAAAAGGAATTACAATTTATAATTAATACCTGAAAAGCAAGTAATATGATTCATATCTGAAGAGTATGGGATATAAGAGATTGCAGATTAATGAGATACAGAATCAAAATTGAAACCTAGACACCAAGCTAGTTTTACTCCTGACTCCTTGCCCTGAGCGTTCACGTAGTGTGTCGAAGACAAGCCATAGGGCTGACTCCTGAATTCTGCTGTAAGAGATTGCCGTTTGGCAAAATGAATCTATTTAGCACCAACAGGGATGGGAGTCAATTGAGTTCGACGTTTCCAGAATGGGGCTTCTATCCACCGCTTTTCCATCTCATAATACATCTGTCGCATTCTTAGATAACTTTCAAAATTACGCTCTAGTCCACTCTGATACTCTTTTAGTAATCCATCTTTGTGATTGTTAAGATGCTCAATCAGCGCAACAGCAGCATGGCTTCCTGAAGTCATAGCGTGTCCTATACCCATAGATGAAAGCGGATCAAAAGCTGCCGCAGCATCCCCCACTACTATCCAGTCGTCACCAACTGCGTGATCAAGAATGTGAGAGTGTGCAGGTTTGACTACAAGAGAATCATCCAACATTCCTCCCCTGGTACGGTTACTGGTATGGTAGGCTTTAGATAATAGGCAACTCCATTGATACTCTTTGTGAAGTTGTTGCTGTCGCATAATATCTACATCTGTTATTAATACGACGCTTAACTTTCCATTTGGTAGCCACGCAGAGTACCACCATCCTTCGGGAATGGACTCAATTAAAATTTCTTCAGTGTTTGGTTTATGCTTTCCAAAATCAAGAAAAGCAGTGATTCCGACAAGAGAATCAGAGATCAGAGATTTTGCTCCCAAACGCTTGGCAATTCTAGATTGTCTGCCCGTTGCGTCAACTAAATAACGCGATTCTAGCGAGAAAGATTGACCAGAACTATGATTGAGAAAAAGCCGCCACCCACCTCCTTCTAAATGCTCACCCTCCTGGCATTTAGTTTCTAAGAAAAGCTTACCTCCTTTGTGAACAACCTGTTTTGCTAACATACAATCAAATTGTCCACGATCAAGAAGATAACCTTCACCAAACTGGCTAAATAATGAAGCTCTAGAATTCAGTGAAGAATGCCCCCAAACAGCAGAGATATTATAAACAGGTTTATGATTATCAGCTAAAAAAGACTCTTTAATTTGCAAATAATCGAGTAAAGGCAGTAAACTTGCAGATACATTTTCCCCAACACGAATAGTTTCGTAAGTTGTTTGTTCAATAACTGCGACTGTGAGTTTTGAATAGAGACAAAGCGTTAACGCTAAAGTAGTTCCTGCTACTCCTCCACCAAGAATAGCAACATCAACATTTTTTATCTGTTTCATCTAAAATCTCCTGGTTAGTTCTTCTACTTGGCCATAGTTTCGCCTGATATTATGAGTAAAATCTCCTGTTAAGTTGTTACTGAATAACAGGAGACTATCAAAATCATTTAGAAGCGAACTCGCGTACCAGAACGAGGAGTTAGCTGCCGTTCTGCTTCGACAACTTCAATCTCCCTAAATTTATCAAACTCCTTCATTGCCTCTTGAACATCCAATCTCAGCATTCGCAGTCGGGAAGCCCGTACTTCTTTTTGATCGTCAAGAGTTTTGAGATAAAATACTTGAACATCTGTACCATTGTCATCTGGGCGCTCAGTAATTTGACTAATCGGTACAGATTGGTAACTAAACATATCATTGTTCCGTTCTGTTTCCACCAAATAAGGAAACATCTGTCCGTTTTGTCCGCTATTTTTGTTACGGACGAATGCTAAATACGACCATCCTTGGTTAACCATTTGTTTGTAACTGTTAACTCCCCGAATGAAATTAACCTGTAACCCAGCGGGAATACCTGATGTTGCTTGCGCCAAAGCAGTTTCATCACCACCAATTACATCCCAAGGAGCTTGTGGTGGCCACCAGTAAGAGTAATAGGTAGGTGGTTTAGGAGCCGCAGGACTACCATCTTTATTGGTGTCAGGATCTGTAAAGTTGATAAATTGAACTGAACAATTGAAGAAATCTGCTTGCCAGGGAATTGCCATGCGCTTGGTTAAATCACCAGGCTCACATCCACCTCCTTCACACTCATCACGGCTGGGAGTCAGTCCATAGGTGTCATCAACCTGCTTCTGTTGGATCTGGTAAGCCTCTTCATAGATCACTGGATTTTGTGTTGTCCAAGTCACTTCAATTCCTGGACATTGAGGGAGTCCAACAACATTGCCAGCACTGGCACTATTTCTCTCATCAACACCAGCATAAGGTTCATAGTTGGGGTCATTGTTGAACTTGCCATCGGCCCATTGTTGGAGAAGAAAATATTGTGTTTGGGTAAGTGCTAGGAATTTTTCAATATTGACATTACTAACGGAATTGCTACCAGAGTTAAGTGGCATCATTGGTACATGGTCGTCGCTAAATAAGGTGTATTGACGACTTCCGGGAAACGTTGCAGGATTGGGAAGCTCTGGTTGCCGAAAATAGGAAAAATACTGCTGTCGATTGACCTTATTGCCATTGGAGGGATCGGAAAAGTCAAAAATGTTGGAGGAAAAGGCAATCATAGATTGAACATTGGCTACCCAATGATAACCAGAAATTCTCTGAATAATCGGTAGAATATCGCGTTGATAGTTGGCATCAAAATTTTCATTCCATGTCCCATCTTGATACATATTTGGGACAAGATTAAAGTAACGCACACCAACATCAAACATGGTGTCATCCCAGGTGGAGATATTCGTAATTTCTGGAGCAAAATGCGGCGGTCCAGTTACAACCCAGGCTTTCAAAGTATAAACTTCTTGATTTTTCAATGTGATAGTGCAAATGACTGAACCATCTGAGATATCGTCGTACCAGGTATCAGCCCCTCCATAACTAGAAAGTGGTTCATCACCTCCAGATTTGCCAAATCCTCCCAACACTACTAAGCGTCCTTCATCGTCTGTTTTCAAGTCGCCAAGCTTGTCAATAGAATAACCATACTTTGGATCTGGGGGCGGGAAATTCCCATGTACATATCCAGCAGGAATGTTGTCACGACTAATTTCAATGCTCTCGTTAATACCTGAGATATTTCGTGGACCTGGATCGATGATTAGGGTCTGGCGATCTTCAGTGTTTTTGTTCCTGAAATCGACTCCTTGTGCCTGATAGCTATTATTTTCTCCAAACAGGAGATTTCCTTTATATTCTGAAAATTGGTACCAGGCAGCTTTTTTATTGGCTAAGTGTACTGTCCATTGAATGGATTCCACTTCTTCATGGACTAAGGTAAGTTCCTCTTCATGATGGGGAAATATTGAATCTTTGCGATAGATCCGAAATTTTTGCCCTTGCCGTTTTACCTTTCCAGTCTCATCTTTAAACTCGCTAAAAGGTTCTTGCCGTTCATTGCCATAAGCATCGCACTCGATAGGCAATCCCCCGATTTTATCTGGGGCGAGGAAAAAGTCAGTGTTACTATTACCAACTCGAGCAACTCCGACTGATGGATAAATCGAATAAGTGTAGCTCATTTTACTTCGTATGGCAGTACAATCTTAAGACGCTTGTCAGGGAACATTTCTGAATTTCCAGAATTAACAAAAGTCTCAACTAAACTATTTCTGACAAAGAAAAGGGATTTTGGAATACCTGAAGTGCTTTGGCATCGCGCTCTCTACGGCATTTAACAATGGGTTATTGGTGGCTTATTAGCTAGTTCTGGTTGAGGTTCAACAGTGATAGTAGAAGATATAAAAATTAACATTCCATAATTTGCAAATTCTAGATAAGGCTCCAAATTTATTGGAGGCTTGAGGCGCAGTAAATAGGGGCAATTTGAGCTTAAAGGCTGGCTCTATTCTCATGGACAACTTTGCTACCATTCTTGGTAATAGTCGCAGTAATACTACTGCATCTAATCAAGAACAGGCTAGTATTAACTTGAACTCTCAATCTTTGATTATGCGTAATTGCAGCAACATCACTACCAATGCTACTGGTAACAATGTTATCGGTGGCAATATCACTATACTGATGTTCTAGTCGTAACAGAAAATAGTGAGATTAGAGATTTTGGAAGGTTGTTGATGTTAAAGGTCAAGTTCACTTGGTTGCTGAAGTAGCAAATGCTATTCCTCATAGTTCTGTTTTACATCTGGCTTCTTGTTCTACACATTCATGCAGATATGATTATTAATAAGGTAATATTTAAATATTTTTGTTTAGCAATATTAGTTACTTTGCTGACTATATTACAAGTAAATAAAAGTGTTTCTTTCCAACTACCTGTAGTCACAGCAGTTTCTGTAGTCACTGCTTCCCCAACTTCATTAGTAGAAGCTGGAAAGCAAAGCTATCAATCGGAAAAGTTTACAGAAGCGATCGCACTTTGGCAACAAGCCACAGAGATATTTGCTAAAAAAGGTGATACCCTCAACCAAGCAATTGTACTCAGTAACTTAGCCTTGGCATACCAACAGTTAGGTAAGTTACAACCAGCAAACGAGGCTATATCTCAAAGTATAAATTTTCTCAGTAGGGGTGGGGTTTCCCCGTCTTCCCAGTCCTTCTCCCTCTTAGCACAAGCATTAAATATCCAGGGAAATCTGCAACTATCTCATGGAGAAGCAGAAACGGCACTTAGCACCTGGGAAAAAGCCGCTGATATCTATAAAAAAGCTGGAGATCAAACGGGAGTCAACCGCAGCTTGCTGAATCAAACTCAAGCTTTGCGATCGCTGGGACTATACCCCCGTGC
Organism: Anabaena sp. WFMT; assembly: GCF_051781005.1. Lineage (NCBI taxonomy): Bacteria > Bacillati > Cyanobacteriota > Cyanophyceae > Nostocales > Nostocaceae > Anabaena > Anabaena sp. WFMT. Next base: position 19,030 of record NZ_JBPWOA010000052.1, read on the forward strand.
TAGGAAGACTTTAGAGCAAGTAACCCAAAACCTGCAAGCACAACCAGACACTATGTTGAAAGCATCTAGTTTGCTGAACTTGGGTGATACTCTGCGGGTGATGGGTGATTTAGAAAAATCCCATCAGATTTTACAACAAAGTTTAGCGATATCTCAAAAATTAAATTCCCAACCGGAAATCGCTGTCACATTACTCAGTTTAGGCAACACTGCTTTTTCTCAACAACAAAGTGCAGCAGCTTTCAATTATTATCAACAAGCAATATCTGTATCCACTTCACCTACCATAAAACTTCAAGCCCAACTCAATCAATTACGTCTTTACGTAAACACAAAAAAATGGGCAGAAGCTAAAGCTTTAATCCCGCAAATTCAGCCTCAAATAGAAAACTTAGTTCCCAGTCGCACCAACATATATGCACAGGTAAATTTTGCCCAAAGTTTGCAAAAAATTGCTCAAAAAACTGCTCAAAAACAGCTTGCTGCCAAAACTCTTGCCACAGCTGTCCAACAAGCTCAAAGTATCAGCGACACAAGGGCAGAATCTTACGCTTTGGGTTACTTGGGTGGAATGTATGAACAAAATCAACAATGGTCAGAAGCTCAAAAACTCACTGAACAAGCCTTAATTCTTTCCCAAACAGGTAATGCTGCCGAAATCAGCTATCTTTGGCAATGGCAACTAGGAAGAATTTTTCAAGCGATTGGCAACTCAGAAAAAGCTATTGGTGCATATGATGCAGCAGTTAAAACCCTGGCGTATATTCGTAAAGATTTAGTTGCTGGTAATAGCAATCTTCAGTTTTCTTTTCAGGAGAGTATAGAACCTATTTATCGAGAGTTAGTTGGTTTATTACTGCAACCTACAAAAACAAAAAATACCAAAGATATCAGTCAATTGAATTTGAGCAAAGCCCGTGATTTGATTGAATCTTTAAAAGTAGCAGAATTAGATAATTACTTTCGGGAAGATTGTCTTACAAGTCAGATTACCAAAGTTGACCAAATAGATCCGCAAGCTGCAATTATATATCCGATTATTTTGAGCGATCGCTTGGAGATGATCATCTCCGTCACGAATCAACCTCTACGTCAGTATACTACGACTATTCCCCAGCCAGAACTAGAGAAAATTTTACTAGAAATGCGATCGTCCCTCAGACCCAACTTAGGAAATCAACAACGTCTAGCGATCGCTCAAAAAGTGTACAATTTACTCATCCGCCCCACAGAAGCAGATTTAGCTGCCAGCGACATCAAAACCCTAGTATTTGTCCTCGATGGCATAATGAAAAACCTGCCAATGGCAGCACTTCACGACGGAAAGCAATATCTAGTAGAAAAATACAGCCTAGCTCAAACACCAGGGTTACAACTACTTTCTCCCCAACCCCTACAACAAAAACCCCTCAAAATACTAGTTGGTGCTATCAGCGAAGCCAGACAAGGTTTTTCCTCATTACCTGGAGTAGGTGTAGAAATTAAAGGTATCACTTCAGAAATTCCCACTCAAGTCCTATTTAATCAAACATTCACCAGCACAGATATCCAAAATCTCATCCGTGCAACACCCTTTCCCATAGTTCATCTTGCTACCCACGGTCAATTTAGTTCCAATGCACAAGATACCTTTATTCTCACCTGGGATAATCGTCTAAACGTCAAAGATTTAGGCGAACTACTGCAAACAAGAGAACAAGATACCAATAATCCCATTGAATTATTAGTTCTTAGCGCCTGTCAAACCGCCCAAGGAGACAACCGCGCCCCACTAGGAATAGCAGGTATAGCCGTTCGTTCTGGCGCACGTAGTACTCTAGCAACACTATGGTCTGTAGATGATGAATCTGCCGCTGAGTTTATGGTGGAATTTTACCGCCAATTAGCCAAATCTAAAGTAACAAAAGCTGAAGCTATCCGTCTTGCTCAATTAAAACTACTCAACCAGCCAGAATACAGAAATCCCTTCTACTGGGCCCCATTTGTGCTGTTAGGAAATTGGCTTTAATCCCAATATAGAAACTTACGCACTGTAAAAATGAATCCTAGTAAGTGCTAACGAAATTATGTATCAACTCACCCTCGTAATTTGGAGAATGTATTGGTATTGTCATTCGGAACATTCTTTCCACAGTTATGGGTAACTGCTATGTTGTACAGCTTTTACTTGAGCCTCTACCTTTTGGCATTACTCACTTCTGTTTTTATTGCCAAAAAAGCGATCGCTCAAATAGTTCCTGACAATACTCTGCCGGTTAACTCTCAAGTACAACCAGGTTGCACGGTTTGTGAAATTAACGGTGGTACAGTTAGGGGTGTCAATCTATATCACAGTTTCCAAAAATTTTCCGTACCCACAAATGGACAAGCTTTATTTAATAACAGTCCAACAATTCAAAACATCCTCACACGAGTTACAGGTAGCAGCATCTCCAATATTGATGGACTAATTCGTGCCAATGGTAACGCTAACCTATTTCTAGTCAACCCCAACGGCATTATCTTTGGTAACAATGCCAGTTTAAACATTGGTGGTTCCTTTGTAGCGAGTACAGCGAACAGCCTCAAATTTGCAGATGGTACGCAGTTTAGTACCCAAACTGTTGAAAATACATCCCTATTAACCATCACCACTCCTATCGGCTTGCAATATGGCAGCAATCCCGGAAAAATTCAAGTCCAGGCAACAAATAAATTACGGGTACAACCAAATCAAACCTTAGCTTTAATAGGTGGTGATATCACCTTAGAAGGGACAACATTAGGAACCTCAGAAGGGACAACATTAGAAACCTCTGGGGAAAGGATAGAATTAGGTAGTGTTGCTGAAGAAGGTTTAGTTAAGCTCACTGCGATTAACCAAGGATTTTCCTTCGGTTATGATGGCATCAAAAACTTTGGAGACATTCAACTAGCAGCTAGTACAATTGATACCAGTGGCATAACTGGCGGTGAAATTCGGGTACAAACACGCAATCTGCGAATGATTGAGGGTTCACGGATGACATCTTTAAACTTGGGTTCACTTCCAGGTGGGACTATGAGCATTAATGCCACTGATACTGTAGAAGTAATTGGTACTGGTAACTTTGAAAAAGCTTTTGCAGAAATTATTAATCCCAACAATCTGCGTGATAGTCGCAATGGATTTTTTGCAGTTAGTCAGGAGACTGGAAGTGGTGGCAATTTGGAAATGAATACGGGTCAATTAATCCTCAAAAATGCAGCATTTATACTTGTTTATACTGCTGGTCAAGGTAACAGTGGCAATATTAATATTAACGCCTCTAAGTCAGTGCAAGTAGTTAATTCCTTATTGGGAACAGGAAATGATTTTGATAGTACAGGAGATGCAGGTAACGTAAATATTAATACCAAGAATTTGATTCTCCAGGATAGAGCATTAGTAGGAGCGCCTAGCCTTGGTAATGGTAGAGGGGGGAATGTTAACATCAATGCTACGGAATCAATAGACATGACTGGAGGTCAACCTTTTTCAGATTCAGAACTAATTATTACTGGTCGCAGTATTAACACTAGAATCAGCTCTGAAACTTTTAGTGCTTCTGATCCAGGTAATTTGAAAGTAAATACCTCTGGTACACAACTAAATGGCTCAGATGCTAGGTCGAGTGCAACAGGAGCAGCAGGAAATATAAAAGTTAGCACCAATACCTTAAAAATTCGTGATGGGGCTACGATTACTGTAGAGGGTCGAGGAACAGAAAATGCAGGTAATGTTATCGTAAATGCTCGCTTTATTCTCTTGGATAACTCTGCCACCATCACTGCAAACACTCGTGGTGAAAACATTGAACTCTATTCAGAGCAAGCAAGTATTAATTTAAGCACTCAAAGCTTAATAATGCGTCGTGGCAGCAGCATTACCACTAACGCAACTGGTAACAATGTTAACGGTGGCAACATTATTATTAATACTGATGTTTTAGCTGCATTAGAAAACAGTGATATTAGTGCTAATTCGACTGATTTTCGGGGTGGTAAGGTAACAATCAATGCTCAAGGTATCTTTGGGACAAAATCTCGTCCACAAGCCACTCCAGAAAGTGATATTACTGCGACTGGAGCAAGTCCTGAGTTGAGTGGTAAAGTCCAAATTAACGAGTTATCTGTTGATCCCAGTCAAGGCTTAATTAATCTCTCGACAAACCTAATTGATACCGATAATGAGGTTGACCAAGAATGTGCATCTGGTAGCAAATTTGCAAGTCGAGATAATAAATTTACTATCGTTGGCCGTGGTGGATTACCATCTAGTCCTGATGATTTATTCACGGGGACGACAGCATTAGTTGATTTGGTAGAATTAGTGCCTAGTCAGGAAAGTAATCAGGATATTCAATCTGAAACTGCTACTAGCAGTTTACCAACAAAGATTGTGGAGGCTCAAGCATTGGTTGTTGATGACAAGGGTAACATTCACTTGGTTGCTCAGGTAGCAAATGTTTTACCCCACAGTCCTATTTCACCCCAAGTTTCTTGTTCTACACGTTAATGCAGAATCCTGATTGTGTAAGGCATCGCCCTAGCTACGCATATTTCCTAAGAGAACTCCACAGAAAGAAATGCCCAATGTCATTCTGTTCACGAAGTGGCGTATGACTCCTACGTCGTCACGCAAGCTATAGCCATACGAAACGAAGTGTAGTGAAGAATCCTCCGAGATGCTTCGTTCCGCTTTGCTGCACTCAGCATGACAAGACAGGATCATTTATTTTGTGGCTTACTCTAAATCGAATATAGTGTCTCAAAATAGCGGCATTTTTCCTTGCCAGATGTGGGAACTTGAGGATATATGGCTACGCCACGCAGGCTATCAGATAGCTGAAACTGTTAAGAGTTACCTATTCTCTATTTCCTGTCCTCACCTACAACTTTTATGCCTAACGGCACGCTACGCGAACAGCAAGCCCTAGTAGATTATGCTTGAATATCAAACTAACCCTTACATACACAGCCAGATTACCAACAAAGCTCATATTTTTACTTTCAGTCTGGGGTTTTTTGCATTGCTTATTTCTCCTATTATTGCCAAAAAAGCGATCGCCCAAATAGTTCCTGACAATACCCTCCCAATTAACTCTCAGGTACAACCGGGATGTAAAATCTGTCAAATTAACGGTGGAACAGTGAGAGGTGTAAATCTATTTCACAGTTTCCAAGAATTTTCCGTACCCAAAAACGGACAAGCCTTATTTAATAACAGCTTAGAAATTCAAAATATCCTTACACGAGTTACAGGTAACAGCATCTCCAATATTGATGGATTAATTCGTACAAATGGTAACGCTCACCTGTTTTTAATCAACCCCAAAGGCATTATCTTTGGTGACAATGCTTATTTAAAAATTGGTGGTTCATTCACAGCTACCACAGTTAACAGTTTAAAGTTCTTCGATGGTAGTGAATTTAGCGCTACCAATCCCCAAGCACCACCATTATTAACAGTTAATATTACGCCTGGTTTGCAATATGGTGAAAGTCCCACAGGTGCAAAAATTACAAATCTGGGCAATCTCTCAGTAGGGCAAGACTTTGATCTAGTAACAGATCAACTAGATATGCAAGGAGAATTCAACGCTGGAAATAACCTGACACTCCAGGCAACCGCAAACCTGCAAATGCAGAATAGCATCATCACTGCGGCTGGTGGAAACCTAAATATTTATGCTGGAGAACTAAACCTCATCAATACAACCATCAACAGCAACGCTAGTACCAGCGGTGGCGAAATGGCTATCCACGTCAGAGACTCTGCCACCTTGATAAATTCCATTCTGCGGATGCAAAGTATGATCGGTCAAACTCCTGGTAATATCAGCATAGAAGCTAATCAAGTGACAATTAAAGATCAGTCATTAATATATGCTGATCAGCAAGGCAGTATTACCATCAGTGCCAATAGATTATCCCTTGACAACCAAGCTCAAGTTACAGCAAATACAGTATCTGAAATCAGCGGCGATATTCAGCTACTAAACTTAAAATCTTTGCAGTTAACTAATAATAGCTCTATCTCATCTGTGACAATTAATGGCGAAGCAGGAGATATAACTATTCATGCCAGTGATTTTATTCAGCTTGATAGTGGCAGCCTGCTGGCATCTGGAGCCGTTGGTGAAGGAAATGCTGGCAATATCGCTATTACCACCAGACAATTAACCATGAATAATGGAGCAAAGGTCAACGTCAGTAGTGTAAAAAATGCAGGTCAAGTATTCCTAATAGCCGATACCGTCACTCTCGATAATCAAGCCAGCATTGATGCTAATACCTTCTCCGGCATTGGTGGAGACATCACACTGCAAGATTTAAAATCCTTACAATTGAGTAATAACAGTGCCATATCTGCTTCCACGGTTAATGGCGAAGCAGGAGATATAACTATTAATGTCAGTGATTTTATCAAGTTTGATAGTGGTAGCCGTCTGGTATCTGAGGCTGTTGGTGCAGGGAATGCTGGGTTTATAGATATTACTACCGGACAATTCACCATGAGCAATGGAGCAGATATAAACGTTAATAGTCAAGGTAATATTGCAGGCTATTTGCGTCTTTCTGCTGATACCGTCACTCTTGATGACGCGAGAATAGAAGCCAATACAGGATCTGGTATTGGTGGTGACATCCAATTAGTAGATTTAAAATCTTTGCAATTGAGTAATAACAGTTTTATTTCAGCTTCCACAGAGGATGGTGAAGCAGGAGACATTACCATTAATGCCAGTGATTTTATCAAGCTAAATAGTGCGAGTACTCTGGCTTCTGGCAGTCCTGGTCAGGGTAATGCAGGCTTCATAGATATTACCACTGGACAATTTACCATGACAGATGGCGCACGAGTAACTGTTAGCAGTAAAGATAATACAGGCGGCTATTTACGTTTGACAGCTAATAGTGTGAATCTTGATAACCAATCCCAAATCACTGGGGAAACAGCATCTGGTATTGGTGGAGATATCGAATTACTGGACTTAAAATCTTTACAGTTAAGTAACAACAGTTATATCTCCGCTTCCACAATTGATGGTGAGGCAGGAGATGTAACTATTCAAGCTAGTGATTTTATCAAGCTCGATAGCGGTAGCCGTTTAGCATCTCAAGCAGCAGATCAGGGTAATGCAGGTTTTGTAGATATCACCACTGGGCAACTTAGCATCAATAACGGAGCAAGAGTAACCGTTAGTAGTAAAAATGGTATAGGGGGATACTTAGAACTCTTAGCTAATACTGTGACTCTTGATCACGAATCCCAAATCATTGGAGAAACAGCATCAGGCATTGGTGGTGATATTCGACTGCTAGACTTACAATCCTTACAGTTAAGTAACAACAGTTCTATTTCAGCTTCCACAGATAATGGTGAAGCAGGAGATGTAACTATTAATGCTAATGATTTTATTAAGCTCGATAGTGATAGCCGCATAGCATCTGAGGTCACAGGTCAAGGTGACGCAGGATATGTAGATATCACAACTGGACAATTCACTATTATAAATAAATCAATTGTTACAGTCAGTAGCCCTTCAGGACTGGCTGGGTATCTCGCAATAACAGCAAATAATCTGTTTCTTAATCAAGGATTCTTAGCAGCAGAAACAGGAGTTGGAGAAGGAGGAGACAACGCTACTATTAATTTGTTTGTGCAAGATTTATTGCTGATGAAAAACAATACCCGGATTTCAGCACAAGCTTTTGGTACTGCTCAAGGTGGTAACATTTTTATTAATGCTCAAAGTGGTTTTGTTGTAGCGTTGCCTTTTGAAAATAGTGATATTACTGCTAATGCTGATCAAGGTAACGGTGGAAATATCAACATTACTACACAAGGAATTTTCGGGACAGAGTATCGTTTACAAAGTACGCCAAAAAGTGATATCACTGCCAGTTCCCAGTTTGGTCTTAATGGTGATGTTAGCATCAATGTATTGAGTATTGACCCCTCTCAGGGATTATTATCTTTACCTACGAGTCTTGTTGATGTCTCCAATCAGATTGCTCAAGGGTGTGCTGCGGGTAGTAAATTAGCTAGTAGTAAAAATAAATTTACTGTAGCTGGTAGAGGTGGTATCCCATCTAGTCCTGATGATTTATTGACAGGGACAACAGCTTTAGTTGAGTTGGTTGATTTAGTACCTAGTCAGAACAATCAAGAAAATATTAAACCCATTGGTGTTAATAGCAGTTCAGCAACGGAGATGATGGAAGCACAAGGATGGATTTTTGATTCCAATGGTCAAGTTCACTTAGTTGCTAAGGTAGAAAATGCTCTTCCCCACAGTCCTGTTTTAACTCTGGTTTCTTGTTCTACACCTTAATGCCGCGATGCGTTCAAAAAGGACTATATCGTAAAGAAAAATATAATCCATTTTCTTGCCATGTTCTTGGTTGTGACTCAACTGATATTAAAGGAATCCCCCAGTCTAGACGAGCGGTAAGATTGTTCTGTGTCCATTGCCAACCTATTCCTGCCGCAGCTAAGGTATTAGGTGTGGGATTATCTGTACCTGAATTATTCCAGCCGACACCGATATCTATAAAGGGTATGACCTGTAACATCCCATTCATTTTGGGTAGGCGGAGAATGGGGATGAGAACTTCAGCAGAAACCAAAGTTCCGTTATCTGTGAGTAGGTAATCTTGACGATAGCCGCGCACACTTTCTTGACCACCTAATCCAAATTGTTCTAAAGGTAGTAATGCTCTTGAGGTTAACTGTGTATTAGCACGGAGTAAAAATAAGGTATCAGGAGCTAAAAGCCTTGCCCATTGAGCTTGTCCCTGCCAAGAAAAAAAGCGGCTGTCGGGGGCGGATGTATTAATTGTAGGATTTAAGAAATCAATTCCTAGACTGAATTGCGATCGCACTGCAATTACTTGATAGCTGTTGCGAGTAGTCCATTCTTGAAAAAAGCGCAACGCAGATAACCTTGTGCGTCCTTCTTCATCTGCTCCCACCGAGGGGAAAGGAATCCGATCTCCGGGGATATAAGAAGCTTCACTTTCCCGTCGAGAAGCTGTCAAACCCAGGGTAAATTCCTGTGTGGGACTTTGAACAATGGGTTGACGAAATGTCAGTTCATAGGCACGAGAATTAGACTGAATATCGAGGATATTGAAAGGCTCTTCAATCACATTACTGGATGTATTACTAAAGCTAAAAGCTATAGTTCCATTGCGAGAATTAACAGGTAATGTGTAGTTGACATCAAGAGAATTACTGCCATCTGTATTGCTGTAAGTCAGGCTCAGAGCGTCTCCCAAGCCTAGTAAGTTAGCTTCGGATACATTTAAGCGGCGGCGAAAACTACCAACGCTAGGCGATCGGCCATTATCTAAGGTAACTTGAGAATGGAACGTTTTCGCCTCACTAATCTTCACTTGCAATATATTAGTTCCAGTCCGAGAACCAGCAGACAGTTCCGCAGACAGGTTTTCAATCAAAGGATTAAGTTGCAACAATCGCAAAGCCTCTAGTAAACGCTCCCTATTGACAGGTGCTTTTGTAGCTATTGCCAAACGACTACGTATATAACTGGGATTCAGTCGCCCCGTACCAACTATTTCTATGTCTTCTAATTTACCTTCAATTACTTGAACTTTAATCACACCAGACTGAATAGTTTGTGGAGGAATATACGCACCAGAAGTTATGTAACCATTTTTAATATATAAGTCAGTAATTTGAGAACGAGCCTGAAATAACTCAGCCAGCGAAATCGGTCGTTTAGTAAATTCAGCAGTAACTTGAGCTAACTCCTCAGGACTAAATACAGTGCTGCCAATCACTTCAAACCGTTCAACGATAATAGTTGCGGTTAAATTGCTAGGAAGTTGTTCTTGAGGTGGGGTAGTTTGCTCAGGTAGTGGAAATAGTTCTGCTGGTGGGGGTAGTGGTTGTGGTATTTCCGGTGCCGGAAATGGGGAAGGAGAAGATGGTTGTAAATCTTGAGGAGGTGGGATTTGTTGGGATAAGAAGGTATCACCCTTTGATGTTTGTCCAGTTTCTATAGTCTGCGCTTTCAGAGGTCGGGACGTTACACCATCAAGCGATACAAGTATACTTAATAGCAAGTAATAAAATGCAGTTTTTCTGTAGTACATACTATAATATTTTGCTCTCCATCAGATAAAATAATACTTCTTTGGAGGATGATTTTAAAGATTATAATGATAAATTTGTTACAAAGATTATTTCTATGATGAATAGTGAGCCAGACGCTACGAGTAGCTTACTTCCCTAGAGAGGTAAGCTCACCGCAGGCATCATGAGAATTTTCAAGCCTTTTAAAAGTTACTGTAAACTTTATCTAGGCATTCACATTTTTGTAGGAAAATATCATCATGCCTAACAAACTTAATCATTTACACATCAAGAATTTTCGCTCCCTTGCGGATGTTCATATTACACCTGATTCTCTCAACATTCTCTTTGGCCCTAATGGAGCCGGAAAATCAACATTTTTAGATACAATCTGGTTTATTAGAGATTGTGCTATCAGAGGTGTTGATTCAGCTTCCTCATTTAGAGATCATGGAATTGGTATTCTTTGGGATGGAGCTAATACAACGGACAATATATTAATTTCTATAGAAGATGAATCTGCCAAATATGAAGTTTCATTTGGTTTGTCATCTGGCAGAATAGAAGCTTTTGCAGGTGAAAAATTAGTTAATAAAGTTAATAATCAATTACTCATTGATAGAACCATCGGTAGTGACAAAGCAACATTTTATGATTTTGGTATGGGGGAGAATGAAACTACTATCACTCTCAGAGAACCAGAAAAACTTGCCCTGACTAGCTATGTAGCCTTTGGAAAAGGTGATTTTGCTGCATTAGAATTAGATAAATTACTTCGTGCTGCACGTTCTTATCACCTAAGAGGTGCTTCCCTATTTAATCTGAGAAGAGCCGGTTCCGAATCAGAACCGGGTGATAGATTACAAGATAGATGTGAAAATTTATGGTCTGTTTTGAGAAACTTACATGATAGACAAGTAATTGATGAGAGATACGATACAATCATGAAATTTATGCGCGAAAGTTTCCCCACTTTCGACGGATTGTATTTTGAGCAAACTGGCAGAAATACAGTTTATGCAAATTTTTTAGATAAAAGACGACGTAAACCAATTCAAGCTTCAGGAGTATCTGATGGACATCTTCAGATGCTTATTAATCTCACAGCTTTGTTTTCTGAAAAACCAAATGGCTATTCATTAATTTTGCTTGATGAACCAGAAATATCTTTGCATCCTTGGGCGTTAGCAGTTTTCGCTAAAGCAGTAAAACTCGCTACAGAAAAATGGAATAAACAAGTATTTATTGCCACTCATTCCCCTGTGCTAATTAGTCAATTTGAACCTAAAAATATATGGGCTACGGAACTTGATGCAGATGGAAAAACCTTGATGAAACGGGTTAGCGAAATAGCAGACATCCAGGATTTGCTAGAAGAATATGCAACAGGTTCATTATACATGGCTGAAGCCATAGCACCTCAGAGTAAATTTGGTTCTGAGGAATTAAGTCAATGAATGGAGAAAATCACACTAGCAACCAGCCATGCTACTTTTTTGAATTTGGATTATTTGTGACAGGTGAAACTGAAGAACAGCATCTACCAAATTTATTTAGCAATCTCATGGTTACTGGTATATGCAGCTTTAAATTTGTGCGCCGTATTGGTCAGCGTTCACCTAGAACTTCCCCAAAACGAGAAATGAGAATGGTTGGAACTGGTAAGATTATTCCTGATAAAGATGAGCAAGAGATTGGCATTCCAGCTAGGCAATATCTATCTGAAAATCCATGTAGATATATATTGCTGGTGGATGACTTAGAAAGAGACAGAGTGACAATAGCAGCACAAGTTTTTCAGCGATATCGAGAGGCACTGAATACTATTTTAAAAGAGCAAAAAAATCGTACTTCAGTTCATTTACTAGTGAACATGATTGAAGCCTATTACTTCGCTGACTCTCAGGCAATCAATGTAGTTTTAGGAACTAATCTAATAGATTTCCCCCAAGATGTTGAGACTATTCCCCATCCTAAAAATGAATTAAAAGCTATATATCCTGGTTTTGATGAAAAAGAAGATGGTGGGAAAATATTAAAACTCCTGAGAGTTGAACATATTTTGTCTCGTCCTGATACCTGTGCATATCTGAGAACTTTATTTTATTGGTGCTACAAAGTTTTACAAAAATACCCATATCCAGAAATTTTAGAGCAATTTCCGGCTGAACAATATCACTTTCATGATGGCATCTTAAGTGAGATCACAAAACAACAATTAGATGATATGGCGGAAAACCCTACTGCCGAACTGCCAACAGCCGCTTGCATGGATTTGTTAGACTGATAACACACCAGGATTTTTCAGTCACAACGCCAGCAGACGAGGCAATTCATGCTTACAAATACCCTACTTCTCTCGAACCAACTCCCCACCCTCCAGTATTCATCCACCTCAGAACGCTTTGATGAAACCTGGGAAGCGCCACTGGCAACCCTTTTGGGACTAGGACGCGCCGCTGGTGCTGATTTTATCGAATTCTATTTAGAACGTCGTAACTACATCAGTTGTTTAGCAGAAGACGACACCATCACCAGTATTTCACCCAGTTTAGCCACAGGTGCAGGAGTTAGAGTATTTCGTGGCAAAGCTGACTGCTACGTCAGTACCAATAACATGACATTTTCCGGGTTAAAAGCAGCTTTAGAAAAAGGTCTTTCCATCTTAGGATTACAACTACCTACAGCTAATGCTTTCATCCCCGAAATTAACCTCGAATTACTGAGAGACTACGCCACCAAACGCGGCAAAGATGGCTGGCTACCTTTGTGTAGTTCTATCCGCGAAATGGGAGAAGTTCTCCTTGATGGTACTGCCCAACTCCACAAAAAAGCTACTCACGTCCAATCACGCCGCGCTTCCTATTTCCGCGACTGGCAAGAAGTCTTAGTTGCTGCCAGTGATGGTACATTTGCCCGTGATATTCGCCTCACTCAATCAGTAGGATTTAATATCCTCTGTGCTGACGGTGCTAACCGTGCCTCCATTGCCGAACGTGCAGGTAACACCAGTGATGCTAATTTCCTGAGAACCTGGGATTATCAACAAGCGTCAGAACAAATCGCCGAATCAGCCGGTAAAATGCTTTATGCAGATTACGTAGAATCAGGAACTTACCCCATTATCATGGCCAATCACTTTGGCGGCGTAATTTTCCACGAAGCTTGCGGACACCTGTTAGAAACTACCCAAATTGAACGCAACACCACACCCTTTGCTGATAAAAAAGGCGAAAAAATCGCCCATGAAAGTTTAACAGCTTGGGATGAAGGACGTGCAGAAAATGCCTTCGGCACAATTGATATGGATGACGAAGGAATGCCGGCACAAAGAACATTATTAATTGAAAAAGGTGTTCTCAAAAACTTCTTAGCTGATAGAACTGGCTCAGTTCGCACCGGACATCCAAGAACAGGCAGTGGCCGCCGTCAAAATTACACTTTTGCCGCCGCTAGTCGGATGCGGAATACTTATATTGATACAGGCGAATACACCAATGAAGATTTATTTGCCTCTGTTGATAAAGGTATTTACTGTAAAAAAATGGGTGGCGGTAGTGTTGGTGCTACAGGTCAATTTAACTTTAGTGTTGATGAAGCTTATTTAATAGAAAATGGCAAACTTACCAAACCGTTAAAAGGCGCTACCCTGATTGGTGAAGCTAAGGAAATTATGAATAAAATTTCCATGTGTTCCCAAGATTTAGAACTTGCACCTGGTTTTTGTGGTTCTGTTAGTGGCAGCATTTACACTACAGTCGGACAGCCTCATATTAAGGTTGATTCTATTACTGTTGGTGGACGGTAAGAACTTTTAGAATATCTGTCTCACGCAGAGACGCAGAGGCACAGAGAGCAAGATTGAGTTTGAGATTGTAGGGTGGGTAATGCCCACCTATTAAGTAGTTTTGAATTTTGAGCTTTGAATTGACTATGACAAAAATACAAGAAATTGCAACTTACGCTCAAGAAAATGCCGCTAAACTGGGCATTAAAAAGTTTGATATTTACGGTTCAACTGTAGATGATACAAGTGTGCAAGTTGACCAAGGTGAACCGAAACAAGTTAAGGCTTCTAATCGTTCTGGTGTAATTGTTAGAGTCTGGAATGAAGAGAATACAATGGGTGTGACTAGCACCACAGATGTAGATCCCCTGGGATTAGAATTGGCTTTAAAAACTGCTTATGAAGCTAGTTTTTTTGGAGTGAAGGAAAACATCCCTGATTTTAGTCCAGAAGCCACTATTCCTATTGCTAATCCACGTCACGAAAAAGCACCCCAAGCTCCAGTTTCTGAACTGATAGAAAAATTATTAGTAGCTGAGAAAGAACTTCTATCTACTCATCCTGCTATTACAAGTGTGCCTTATAATGGTTTGGCACAAAGGGATAGTGACAGGTTTTATGTTAATAGTGATGGTGCTGTCAGAACAGAATCTCATTCTTTAGCTTCGGTTTATCTTTACACCAAAACTGAGGAAGAAAATAAGAAACCACGCAGTGCAGGTGCTTATCGAGTTAAGGAAAGTTTAGCTGAGTTAGATATTGCTGGTTGTATTAAGGAAACGGCTGAGAAAACTATCAGTCATTTGAACTATGAAAAAATCAAAACTGGTAAATATCGAGTTGTTTTCTCACCGGAAGCTTTCTTGAGTTTATTGGGTGCTTTTTCTAATTTGTTCAACGCTCAAAGCATTCTTGACAATCAAAGTTTATCTAAAGCTGAGGATATTGGTAAACAACTAGCTTCACCTTTACTTTCAGTTTATGATGATGCTTTACATCCAGCTAATGTTGGTGCAGAAACTTTTGATGGTGAAGGTACTCCTACCCGTCAGATAAAGTTGATAGAAAATGGTGTTTTAACCAGCTTTCTCCACAGTGCAGGAACTGCCAAAAGGTTCAATACTACACCTACAGGTAATGCTAGTATTGGCGCAAAGGTGAGCGTTAGTCCCAATTTTTACCACGTTTTTGCAGCAGGGACAACTGAGCAAGAATTGAGTTTAGAAACTGCGGAAAATGTGATTTTGATTGATGATTTACAAGCTCTCCATGCAGGTGTTAAATCCTTGCAAGGTTCCTTCTCTTTGCCCTTTGATGGTTGGTTAATTAACAAAGGTGAAAAAACCAGTATTGAGTCGGCAACGGTTGCTGGTGATTTCTTAGAAGTCTTGCAATCAATTGTTTATGTAGAGAAAGAAGTGGAGTTAACACCAGGGGGAGTTTGTCCCAGAATTTGGGTGAGTGAACTTTCTATTACTGGTGAGTAAAAGTTATGCCAATTCTCTGTGAGGTTGCGCCCAATAAATTTTGTGGAGACGTTAAGTAGGTAGGGATTCTTGGCTCTATAACCAGGAATAAAGCGCATCTATGGCTGATGTCGCTGCGCCAGCTATCTTAAAGAAACTGTATTAGTGGCAGTACTTAAATAAAAGCCCAAAAATGTTTGGTATTGCCCATTTTATGTGTTTTATCTGAGGATATGTTGGCGTAGCGTAATATCATGTCCAGAAAATCCCACTTAGCTAACTAGCAAACCCCAGTCCAATTAGCATCTTTAGCCGAGGTGAACCAGATAAGACTTTTGTTAGTAAAGGGATAACAATGGCATTGAGCCGAGATTGTCGCTAAAAGGGAAATAGAAGCTGGAGAAGCTTGTTCTATCTAGGTTTCAAACATTTGGAGAGGGAGATAAATTGCAGCTTCAAATGGGTGGGGGGTGCGACTTTTTTAGGAAGACAATTTCAATTTTTTCAGCCCTACCATTTTCTTGTTAATATTCACGATCTGTAATATGGAACTTTCTCTGAGGAACAGGGCGAACTAATCTAAGAGGATGTTTGAAAAGGGTATTTCTATGTCATATTTCACTCCGCTGCACTGCGTACCCAAAAAATTTGGGACGAGTATCATACCCGTCCCTTTGTTTATGATTATGAGGCTTGAATTGCCTGGTTTTAGGTTGTTTTTTCTAAAGGCGACACCCGGATTTGAACCGGGGGTGAAGGTTTTGCAGACCCTTGCCTTACCACTTGGCTATGTCGCCGGACTCACAATTACTAATATTACCACTATTTGCGATCAATTGCATCATCTGGCTGAAATTTTTTTTTGGACAGGCCAAAAGCCTGTCCTGCTTTGATTCAAGAATCAGAACTTATTTTGACTTCATCGGCAAAGTTGCCCCAGCGGACAAAGTAAAATGGCCCAGCAACAGAACCCCAAACGTGTTCATCTGTTTCGGGATTGCGTCCCCTGTCGCGGCTGATGAATTTTTCACCGTCAATTTCAAAATCACTATCCAAATAGGTTGTTTGACCGTTGCGGATGACCATGCAACCCTTTCCTGGCTCAACTGTGCCTTTGAAGTGATTACCAGCCCACTCTACGATCATGTTACAACCAGAAAGTTTTTCCAAGCGATCGCTCGTTAACTTATTCAAACGTGCTAAATCACGGGATGCACCAAAAAAGTCTTTTTCGTCTTTGACAGTATAGTTTTCAATATGGATTTTATCTCCTGCTGTCATCAACTTCAATACCCGTAACCGATAAGGGTCATTGAGCATATAGTCATAAGCTTGTTCCACAAACAAACTCACCCCTGATAGCAGTGAATAAGGTAGAGGACGCATACATACACGAATATGGGCAAAAAAAGCTGGATTCTCAAAAACTTGGGCTTGATTACTAAAATCAGCAGCCATCCAACGGGCTAAGGTGGCAATATCTGTAGAATGAGTCATAGCAATTTTAAATTTTGGATTTTGGACACAGGCTCAAAACCGCCTGATACAGATTTGCTCATTTTAAACCTTCCTGTGTCACTGGAACAGTGCAGAGTTCTCTTCCTGCGCCCCTATTACCTTTCACCTATTCCCTAATAACGTAGAGACTTTCCATGAAACGTCTCTACAATCTTTTTCACTCCTACGTCTAATAGACTTTGCAGAATATTCATTAAAAATTAACCTTTGTCTAACCAAAAGTTAATTGCTAGATTACCTTATCGTGTGACTTTATACATTGTACGTATGAATTTTCACTGCTTTTTCACTAAACAGAACTGTTGTTCTTTTGGAGCGATTGAGCGGAAATATTACGTCCAATAAACTAGGAGTATTTTTGTGAACAAAGTTAATATTAAGCTTAACAGCTTGAAAGCATTAGGTGTAATTTCATTAATGACCGCCACCTTGGGTGTGTCAATGTCTGCGGTTCAGTCTCAAAGTGTCAGCACAGTCAAGATAGATGGTTCCAGCACAGTTTTCCCCGTTACTGAAGCAGTAGCAGAAGAATTCCAAAAATCTCAAAGAGGTAAAATTAGAGTCACCGTTGGTGTGTCTGGTACTGGTGGTGGCTTCAAAAAATTCTGTCGCGGTGAAACAGATATCTCCAATGCTTCCCGTCCCATTCTCCAAAAAGAAATTGATGAATGTAAAAAAGCTGGTATTCGCTACATTGAAATACCAGTAGCTTATGATGCTTTAACAGTTGTGGTTAACCCAGGCAACACTTGGGCTAAAAACCTGACAGTTGCTGAACTCAAGAAAATCTGGGAACCAGCAGCCCAGGGTAAAATTACTAACTGGAATCAAGTCCGTGCAGGATTTCCTAATGCACCTTTGAAGTTGTTTGGTGCTGGTGCTAACTCTGGAACTTTTGACTACTTCACTGAAGCTATTGTTGGTAAATCCAAGTCTAGCCGTGGTGATTTCACTGCCAGTGAAGACGATAACGTACTTGTACAAGGTGTAGCCCGCGATAAGAATGCCCTTGGTTTCTTTGGTTTTGCCTACTACGCAGAAAACAAGAATAAACTCAAATCAGTGGCAGTTAACAATGTTACTCCCTCGGAAGCAACCGTAAAAAACGGCACTTATAATCCCTTATCCCGCCCCATATTTATCTATGTCAGTGACAAGGCTGCTAATAAGCCAGAGGTGAAGCAGTTTGTGCAATTTTACCTGCGGAATGCACCTAAGTTAGTGAAAGAAGTCAAATACGTAGCTTTGCCAGGATCAGCTTACACCACTGCTCAGGGTCATTTCAATAAAAAGAGATTTGGTAGCATATTCGGTGGTAAAGAGTCAGTTGGGTTAAAGATTGACGAATTAATGCGTCGTGACGCTAAAGAATAATTCTAGGATCGAATAAATCCTGTAGAGACGTTCCATGTAACGTCTCTACAATTGCGCCTATTTTCATCTATTTCTATTTTCATCTATTTAACGTCATTATCAAGCGATCGCATCTCTAGCATGAACAATGCCAAACAAAATCAGTTTTCGCCAAAGCTAACGAGAGATTTACGAGAACGGGCAATTGAGTCTATCTTGTTTCTAGCTGCACTTTCCTCAGTCGCCACTACAGCCGCAATTATTGGTATCTTACTTTACGAATCCATACTATTTTTCCAGAAAGTGTCTTTATGGGAATTTTTGACAGATACCCAGTGGACACCATTATTTGATGACAAACATTATGGTATTTGGCCACTGGTTTCAGGAACTTTTGTCACTACAGTAGTAGCCTTATTCGTCGCCATACCACTTGGTACAATTATTGCTATTTATCTCAGCGAATTTGCTCCCCCCATAGTTCGAGAAATAGTTAAGCCAGCCTTAGAACTACTAGCGGGGATTCCGACAGTAGTTTATGGTTATTTTGCATTGTTATTTGTCACACCTTTATTGCAAAAAATTCTGCCAAATCTGCCTGGTTTTAGTATGTTGAGTGCAGGTTTAGTCATTGGTGTGATGATCATTCCTTACGTTAGTTCCCTGAGTGAAGATGCCATGCGGGCAGTACCCACC
Organism: Anabaena sp. WFMT; assembly: GCF_051781005.1. NCBI lineage: Bacteria > Bacillati > Cyanobacteriota > Cyanophyceae > Nostocales > Nostocaceae > Anabaena > Anabaena sp. WFMT. Next base: position 37,955 of record NZ_JBPWOA010000052.1, read on the forward strand.
CATCTGCGTGAGGGTTCTTATGCCACCGGGGCTACCCGTTTACAGACAGCATTAAGAGTGGTGTTACCAGCAGCGATTTCTGGGATAGTAGCAGCTTACATTTTGGGGATATCTCGTGCAGCTGGTGAAACTATGGTAGTTGCGATCGCAGCAGGTGGACAACCTAACCTAACCCTCAACCCATTAGAACCCGCCGCGACAATGACAGCCTATATTGTCTCCGTCAGTCTTGGTGACTTACCTCATGGCAGCCTAGAATACGAAACTATCTTTGCAGTCGGACTCACTCTAGTGCTGATGACTTTGTGTTTCAACGTCATTGGTCATTTCCTCACCAAGCGTTATCGGGAAATTTATTAATTAGGGAACAGGGAACGGGGGGAGAAGATTTTACGAATTACGAATTACGAATTACGAATTACGAATTACGAATTACGAATTATCAACATGACAACTTTGAATATTCAACAAGTCCGCAAGACTATTGCCCGTAATAAGCGGTCAGAATATATTTTCAACATCATTGGCTTTTTGTCAATGCTGATTGGTATTGCCACACTGGTGGCACTGTTATTTGATTTGGCTAGTGATGGTTTACCGCGTCTTTCCTGGCAATTTTTGACTTCGTTCCCCAGTCGTAAAGCGGAAGAAGCTGGTATTCTTTCCGCTTGGGTGGGAACACTATTAGTAATGTCTGTAACAGCATTCGTAGCGATTCCCGTGGGTATAGCATCAGGGATTTACTTAGAAGAATACGCCCGAAAAAACTGGATTTCTGATTTAATTGAGATTAACGTCACCAACCTAGCCGGAGTTCCCTCAATTATTTACGGACTTCTGGCTTTGGGAGTATTTGTCTACGGATTAAATCTTGGTCAAAGTGTTGTGACGGCTGGGTTAACCTTGGCACTCTTAGTTTTACCCGTGGTAATTGTTTCCACCCGTGAGGCTTTGCGGGCTATCCCCAATAGTATCCGTGAAGCTGCTTATGCAGCAGGGGCTTCTAAGTGGCAAATGATTTGGGATCATGTTCTACCTTACTCAACAGGTACAATTATCACTGGGATTATTGTGGCTATGGCGCGGGCTATTGGCGAAACTGCACCTCTAATTACCATTGGGGCGCTGACATTCATTGCCTTTTTACCAGAACCGCCATTTACAGGGCAGTTTCCTTATATTTCTTTTTCTTGGTTACTTGCTCCCTTCACAGTCATGCCCATACAGATGTTCGATTGGATATCTCGCCCCCAGGCTGACTTTCAAGTAAATGCAGCTACCGCAGGTGTTGTCCTCATTGTCATTACTTTAGCTATGAACTCTGTAGCTATGTATATCCGCTATCGTTTACGTAAAACAATCAAATGGTAGAAACTAAATCTTCAACTCTCAAAAGACCAATCAAAGCTGCTGTTAATTACCTCAATTTCTACTATGGTGGCAATGTTCATGCGCTGAAAGATATTAATATGTCCGTAGGTGAGAAGCAAGTAACAGCGATGATTGGCCCTTCTGGATGTGGCAAAACTACTTTGTTACGTTGTTTCAATCGAATGCACGATTTGTATCCAGGAAATCGCTATCAAGGGGAAATTGCTTTAGAACCAGATGGGATTAATTTGCTCGGTAAGAAAATTGACCCGATTGAGGTACGGATGCGGATTAGTATGGTCTTTCAAAGACCTAATCCTTTTCCGAAGTCAATTTATGAAAATGTGGCTTATGGTTTGCGGGTAAGAGGTGAATCTAGACGTGCAGTTATTGATGAAAAAGTAGAGAAAGCTTTACGCAGTTCAGCTTTGTGGAATGAAGTCAAGGATAGATTACATGATTTAGCTTTTAATCTTTCTGGGGGTCAACAGCAGCGTTTATGTATTGCTCGTGCTTTGGCTACTGACCCTGAGATTATTCTATTTGATGAGCCAACTTCTGCGCTAGACCCTATAGCTACTGCTAGTATTGAAGACTTAATTGCTGAACTTAAACAAACAGTGACGATTTTGATTGTTACTCACAATATGCAACAAGCTAGTCGTGTATCTGACTATACGGCATTTATGTATTTGGGCGAATTGGTGGAGTTTGGTAAAACTGAGATCATTTTTAATCACCCAGTCCATGAAAAAACTGCTGACTATGTAAATGGTCGTTTTGGGTGAAAATTACCAACTCAAAAAATAAATCCTGGTTTGTGCGATCGCTGTTTCTGTTAATTTAATCTAAATGACTGATCAGGCTTCAAGGCTTCCCGGTGGAGGTGTTGGCCAAAGTAAGCATAATTGATTAAATGTAAAGTTATGGCGCTCATAGTTCAAAAATACGGTGGTTCATCTGTTGGTTCAGTCGAACGTATTCAAGCTGTTGCCCAGCGAGTTGATAAAACTGTCAAAGCTGGAAACTCTGTTGTTGTAGTGGTTTCCGCGATGGGGAAAACTACTGACGGACTCGTGAAACTAGCTAATGGCATCTCTAAAAGTCCCAACCGTCGGGAAATGGATATGCTGCTTTCCACCGGGGAGCAAGTCACTATTGCTTTACTGAGTATGGCGTTGCAGGAAATCGGACAAGCAGCAATTTCCATGACTGGCGCTCAAGTAGGAATTGTTACCGAAGCTGAACATACCCGCGCCCGGATTTTACATATTGAAACCGATCGCTTGCAGCGGCAAATTAACGCAGGTAAAGTGGTTGTTGTTGCGGGGTTTCAAGGCATATCTAGCACCAGAGATATGGAAATTACTACTTTGGGTCGTGGTGGTTCTGATACTTCTGCGGTGGCTTTAGCAGCAGCCTTGGGTGCAGATTTTTGTGAAATTTATACAGATGTCCCAGGGATATTGACTACAGATCCCCGGATTGTTCCAGAAGCCCAGTTGCTGACAGAAATCACCTGTGATGAAATGCTGGAATTGGCCAGTTTAGGGGCTAAGGTACTGCATCCCCGTGCTGTGGAAATTGCCCGCAATTATGGTGTGCCGTTGGTAGTACGCTCAAGTTGGACTGAACAGCCAGGGACTTGGGTGACAACCCGGAGAACTCAAGAGCGATCGCTTGTCAATTTAGAATTAGCTCGTCCTGTAGATGCTGTAGAATTTGATAGTGATCAGGCAAAGGTATCTTTGTTGCGTGTCCCCGATAAACCAGGGGTAGCTGCCCGGTTATTTGGCGAAATTTCCCGTCAAAATGTCGATGTCGATTTGATTATTCAGTCGATTCATGAAGGTAATACTAATGACATTGCTTTTACTGTAAATACACCTATTTTAAAACGAGCAGAAGCAGTTGCAGCCGCTATTGCTCCGGCATTAAGAAATCAAGCCAACTCAGACGAAGCAGAAGTAATTGTTGAGACAGATACCGCAAAAGTCAGTATTGCCGGGGCAGGAATGATTGGCCGTCCTGGTGTGGCTGCGAAGATGTTCGCTACTTTAGCCGCAGCAGGGGTAAATATTCAAATGATTTCTACCAGTGAGGTTAAAGTAAGTTGTTTGATAGATGCGGCAGATTGCGATCGCGCTATCATTGCCCTATGTAAAGCCTTTGAAATCACTGCATCCCCTGCGAGTCCTGCATCCCCGGCTACCCATGCTACTGCCGTTCGTGGTGTCGCTTTAGATATGAATCAGGCACGTTTGGCAATTCGTCAAGTTCCCAACAAACCAGGTATGGCAGCGAAATTGTTTGGACTTTTAGCAGAATATAACATCAGCGTCGATATGATTATTCAATCACAACGCTGTCGTGTGGTTGATGGTGTAACCTGTCGAGATATTGCCTTTACCGTGGCTAGAATGGATGCCGAAAACGCCCAACAGAAATTAACCCAAGTGGCAGATGAGTTAGGATGGGGTGAAGTAGTCTTGGATAATGCGATCGCTAAAGTGAGTATAGTTGGTTCTGGAATGGTAGGACAACCAGGAATAGCCGCAAAAATGTTTACAGCTTTAGCTGAAAATAAAATTAACATCCAAATGATTGCTACTTCAGAAATTAAAATCAGTTGTGTTGTGGGACAAGATGAAGGTGTAAAAGCTTTGCAAGTTATTCATGCAGCGTTTGATTTAGCTGGTAGTGAAAAATTTGTAGTTCCTGCATAAGATTGGGTTATTTAACAATAAAAAAGATCCCCGCTTTATCAATTAAAGTGGGGATTTGATAGTTTCATATTTACTGTTTGCAATTGTCTAATACCAAATTAATATGAAGCTACATAGAATAAAATTCCAAGAATAATCGACCGCAGATAAACGCAGATAAACACAGATAAAGATGGATAAATCAAATCAATAAATTTCCAAATTCTGTATAGCCTCACATAAAATTGGAATAAGTCTATAGACATATATATTTAATATGCCTTTTGATGGAAGATCGTCATCATAAAATTATGTAGCCTCGTATATATAACACTTACTCAAAAAACTCCGTTTCATCTTATTTCTCTGTGTCCTCTGCGCCTCTGCGGTTCGTTTTAAAATTGAACTTTCCAGACTTCTAATATTGAACAAATCAAAAATAGATTATCAAAGTAATCAAACATGAACCGATTAAAAGGCAAAAATGCCCTCATCACAGGTGCAAGTTCAGGTATTGGACAAGCGATCGCAGTTCGTCTGGCACAAGAAGGTTGTAATATTGCCATTAACTACCGCAAAAGTCCTGCCGGTGCGGAAGATACCAAAGAAATGGCTTTGCAAAAAGCCTGTGCAGATATCGAAAATTGTGGTGTTAAATCGCTATTAGTCCAGGGTGATCTTTCTCAGGAAGAAGATATTATCCAGATGGTAAACACCGTGATTGAAAAATCTGGCAGTCTTGACCTTCTGATTAATAATGCCGGTATTCAAAGTGAATGTCCATCCCACGAAGTCAAAACAGAAGACTTTGACCAAGTAATAGGAGTAAATCTGCGGGGTGCTTACCTGTGTGCGCGGGAAACAATCAAACATCTTCTAGATCAAAATCGTTCCGGGGTGATTATCAATATTTCTAGTGTTCACGAAATTATTCCGCGACCAATGTATATCAGCTATTCTATCAGCAAAGGTGGCATGGCAAACATGACTAAAACCTTAGCTTTGGAATATGCCCATAAAGGTATTCGGGTTAATGCTGTAGCACCTGGGGCGACGATTACACCTATTAATGAAGCTTGGACTGAGGACTCAGAAAAAAAAGCTGTTGTAGAAAGTCATATCCCTATGGGTCGTGCTGGTACTTCTGAGGAAATAGGGGCAGCAATAGCATTTTTAGCTTCTGATGAAGCTGCATATATTACTGGACAAACTCTGTTTGTAGATGGTGGTTTGACGCTGTATGCAGATTTTCGGGAAGCTTGGTCAGCTTGAAAAATAATATCAAGTTGGGCTAATTTTAGTTCAGGAGGCAGGAGGACGAAGGCAGGAGGCAAGAGGGAATAGGATTCCTATATTCCCCCCTGTTCTAAGCTTGTTGGCGTGAAGCTTGGGCGCGTTTGTTAATCTCCGTCCAGTTGACTACATTCCACCAGTTATTTAAATAGTCAGCACGTCGATTTTGATATCTCAGGTAATAAGCGTGTTCCCAGACATCATTACCCATAATTGGGTACAATCCTTCCATGATGGGGTTATCTTGATTTGGTGTAGTGGTAATTTGTAATTGTCCTTGAGGGTTTCGTACTAACCACACCCAACCGCTACCAAAGCGATCGCTTCCCGCTTGATTAAACTGGTTTCTAAATTCCTCAAAACTACCAAAGGTTTGGTTGATTTCTTGGGCAATTTCTTCTGTTGGTTGTCCACCACCTTGAGGACTCATAATTTGCCAAAAAATTGTATGGTTGAGATGACCACCCGCATTGTTACGTACCGTTTCCCGAATATTTTCAGGAACATTATTTAAATCACGCAGCAATGCTTCTACACTTTGATTTTGCAGATTAGTTTGATTTTTTAAAGCATCATTGAGCTTATTTACATAAGCTGCATGATGTTTGTCATGGTGCAGTTTCATTGTTTCTGCATCTATGGCTTTTTCTAATGCGTTATCAGCATAAGGTAATGGTGGTAACTCGGCAGGATTTGCACTAAGTTGGCGATCAAGATAACCTACGGGGCGTGCATCAGTTACTAGTGTCGTTGTTTGTATGGGTGCTGCAATAGGAGTTGCTAATGACTCTGCTACCTGTTGTGGTTGACAAGCAAATAGGGTAAATACTAGTAAAATTCCTGTACAAAACCCAATGACTCGTTGCAGCAATAATGTTTTCATGATGTATTTTTCCTACGGATGATTAACTAGATTACTAACTAAAGTTACTACTTTTTATTCATGTAACTGATGCTACTATTCTTAATAGAATTGAGTTGATAATTGAGAGAGTGATTGAACCTAGTAAAGCACTCCAGAAACCATACCTTAAACTAAAACCTGGTACTATTGCAGCTGCCAACGCAAAGATAATGGCATTCAAAATAAAAAAGAAGAAGCCAACGGTGAGAATAATTAATGGTAAGGTAAAGAAGGTAAGAATGGGCAACAAAATAGCATTTAAAATCCCAAAAACTATGGCAGAAATTGCCGCTTTACCAAAATTATCTATTTCAATGCCCAAAAATGGCAATCTAGAAATAATCAAAAAGCTCACAGCAGTAACTAGCCAGGTAAGAATAAGTCCTGTCATAAATAATCATTCCTCTCCTTTTTTAACCATGATTAGCTATCTGGTGAAAAATTACATCTATATTAAGTACAATATTGGAGCAGGGGAAGCTCTTGGAGAATAGCTTTCCTCACATTTTGTTACCCTTCAAGCAATCCCCAAATTTTAATTGATCTGTCAATGCTGTAGCTGGCAATGAATTCATCATCATTAGTGAATCCAGTATAATATAATGGATTTAACTATGAATTCTTGGTTCTGGGTGTAAAGTTGCTAATATTTCACTTTCTGCAATTGCTAATTCATCCAGTCGTTGCATAACCTTTTCTCGCTCAAAATAAGTATCTGCTAAAACCCAATATGTCCCAAAATGTCGCGCTTCTGATGCCATTAAACCACGATAAAATTTAGCTAATTCTGGTTCTGGACAATTAGCCGCTAATAATCCTAAACGTTCGTGACTACGTGCTTCAATTAAACCAGTAACTAATAAATTATCTAAAAATTGCTCTGGTTCTTTTTTTCTTACCTGTGCTTTTAAACTTGCACCGTAGGGAGGTGCTGATAGAGGTGCTAGGGGAATGTGGCGACGTTCTAACCATTGGTTAACTAGTTCAAAGTGTTCTAGCTCTTCTCGTGCGATCGCAGTTAACTCTCTAATCATTTTAGTATTAGAGGGGTAACGAAACATAAAATTTAAGGCTACACCCGCTGCTTTGCGCTCACAGTGGGAGTGATCGAGTAAAATAATATCCAAATTAGCGATCGCTTGCTCTACCCAAGCATCACTAGTAGGTTGTTTGAGAGCATTGATAGTTGGTAACGGAGAACTAAGCACAGAACGAAAAACTCCATATTTAACACTTTCGCTGAGTATCCCAGCAACTTGATTTTAATCGTTCTGCTCCTCTCTTACCAATCAATTTGTTGACGATCTCGGAAAAATCCACCCGTAGCACTGTTCTCTGGGAGAGTCGCTAACCAAACAATAGTATCAACTCCTTGTTCTAGGGTACGTGGTGCTTCTGAACCTCCCATATCTGTTTTTACCCAACCAGGACAAACGGAATTGATCAAAATATTTGTACCTGCCAATTCACTAGCAAAAATCCGTGTTACTGCGTTTAAAGCAGTCTTAGAAATACGATATCCTGGAGAACCACCTTCCATATCAATTAATTGTCCCATTCCTGAAGAAACATTCACAATACGTCCATAATTCTGTTTTTTCATCAGGGGAATTAATACTTGAGTTACTCTTAAAGCACCAAATAAATTTGTGTCTAATGTTTGTTGTAAAGTTTCTAATTTAACATTGACAATAGTATTTTCTTCGCCTTTTCCATCAATATATATACCCGCATTATTGATTAAACTATCGACTTTGCCAAACTGCTGTTTGAGAAAATCAGCTAATTTATCAACACTTTCTCCATTAGTCACATCTAGATGATGAAAATTGACATTTAATCCTTCATTTTGTAACTGAAGTGCAGCTTTTTCTCCTTTGACTGCATCTCGACTAGTGAGAATTACCTGATATCCCTGTTTCCCTAATTGTCGGGAAGTCTCAAAACCTAAACCACGGTTTCCACCTGTAACTACGGCAACTTTATTTGTAATATTCATTTGTATTTGCTCCTGTTTTCAATTATTGAACTTAATTATTTTAGTGTATAATCTGCTTGATATTCAACTAACTCAATTTCATTATTATCTGAGTCATTGACATATATTCTGTGTTTGGTTTCTTCCGCAGTCATTGTATAATATTCAATGCCTTCTTTCTCTAGTAAATTTTTCATCGCTTCACCATCTTTAATCACGAAACCAACGTGGTTAATCCCAATATTTTCATATATTTGATGTACCCGCTTTTGGTCAGGAGTTTCATTCAGTGCTAGATAAAATTCATTGTTGCCTAAATGTAGCCAAGGACGACTATCAAATACACCTTCAGCCCTAATATACCAATCAGGAAATAGAGTTTGGTAAAACTTTTTAGATACTTCGATATTTTGGCACGAAATGTTGATATGTTCAAAGCGCATAAAATTCATATTCTTATACCTTTTTTTAGCTTTTTTAGCCAAACATTTATCTATCTCAGAGATGAAATTTGCTCATAAGGGACTTCCAGAAAATAAATGATCTTATCTTGTGGGGTAGGCATCCTGCCTGCCCTTGATAATTTGCGGGCAAGATGCCCGCACCACAAGAAATATTTGTATATTTTTTTCTTTGGAAGTCCCTAAAACTATTTTTTGCTGCTTACCTGAATTAATCATACTCGAAATGACTATGAGTTGACTGGATTTTCCATAAAAAATCGCAGACTTTTAAACCTGCGAATGACCGTTATAAATATTACTTTTAGTCTACTTATGTCAACAATTATTCTAACTCCTGACTCCAGAAATCTTGCCTTTTGTTTAAGTGCGTCGATTGACTAAAGTTGCACTGGCTTGGTCAACTGGCATTAATATCACTTCGTTAATATTAACGTGGGGCGATCGCGTGGCACAGAAAAATATGACATCAGCTACATCATCAGGAGTAAGGGGAGTCACACCTGCATAAACCTTTTTAGCCCGTTCTGTATCACCATGAAACCGGACTTGACTAAATTCTGTGTCTACCATGCCAGGGTCAACAGAAGTCACCCGCACTGGAGTTCCTAACAAGTCTTGTTTTAAACCTTCAGAAATGGCTTTAACAGCGGCTTTTGTAGCACAATAAACATTACCACCGGGGTAAGTTTGATGTCCTGCTATAGAACCTAGATTGATGACATGACCACGACCACGGGCAACCATTCCCGGTACAACATAGCGGGTGAGATAAAGCAAACCCTTAATATTTGTATCAATCATTTCTTCCCAGTCTTGAATATCGCCTTCATGCAGCTTATCTAAACCGCGACTCAAACCAGCGTTGTTGATTAAGATGTCAATATTTGACCAATCTGGGGGTAAATTAGAGATAACTGACTCAACTGAAGAGCGATGCCCTTGGCTGGCTACGCCTACGCACACATCAAGTTGCAATAAATGGATTTTGTCAGCAGCCAGATTTAAAGTCTCAGCTAACTCTTGCAAACGTTCCCACCGTCGCGCGGCTAAAATGAGTTTTGCACCTGTGGGAGCAAAGACTTGAGCGCAAGCTGCACCAATTCCGCTACTAGCACCTGTAATTAAGATAATTTGATTTGCAAGGGAAAGCATTTTTAGTGATGAGTATTTGTATAGGCTTGACCAAATAATTACTAATTCGTAATTCGTAATTAAAGAGGGTACAAGCCCCCACTAAATCTTGGATTTAGTGGTCTACAATCAGTGGTAGGTTCAAGCCTCCACTGATTGCAATTACGAATTACGAATTATCAATTACGAATTATTTTGACACTTTACCAGAGAAATTTCCTGAATCCAAGCGTGTTGACTGACATCGTGCCGCCAGATTATTTAGAATAAATAAGAAAAGCAAACATTTATAACAGTCATCAAAATCAATGGGAATATTCGGATTTGGTAAAAAGTCAGGTATGCCTGCACCTGAGCAAGCTTTGCCAGGAAGAACAGAAACTATGCCCGTACCCGCAAAGCATCACGTCAATAGTAATCCTCTCAAGCCTCCTTTTCCTGAAGGTTTAGAAACAGCAATGTTTGGCTTAGGCTGTTTTTGGGGTGCTGAACGGAAGTTTTGGCAACTAGAAGGAGTTTACACCACTGCGGTAGGTTATGCGGCTGGTTACACACCCAACCCCACCTATCAAGAAGTATGCAGCGGTATGACTGGTCATAATGAAGTCGTGTTAGTTGTCTTTGACCCTCAAGTAGTTAGTTATTCTCAACTGCTGAAAGTATTTTGGGAAAGCCACAACCCCACCCAAGGGATGCGTCAAGGTAATGACTCTGGCACTCAGTACCGTTCGGGAATTTATGCCTATTCTAAAGCTCAAAAACAACTAGCCGAAGCATCACGGCACGCTTATCAACTAGCACTAAATGATGCAGGTTATGGGCAGATTACCACAGAAATTTTAGATGCACCTGAGTTTTATTATGCTGAAAACTACCATCAGCAATATTTAGCCAAAAACCCAGGTGGTTATTGTGGTTTAGGTGGTACTAATGTTGCTTGTCCTGTGGGTATTGCTGAAGCTCCTGTAAGCTAGATATAGCAACGGTTAGGAGTCAAAAGAGGCAAGGGAGCAGGGGGCAGGGGGAAAGACTGAGACTGAGCTTGTACTCAGCCCCATATAAGCATCCTAAAAGGACAAGGCTTGTACCCATGTTCCGCCCCGCTCCACGCAGGGAGAAAAGGCTTGCTCCCCCTGCTCCCTGCTCCTTTTCCCCCTGCCTCTTCCGGTCAGAAGGGGCGTATTGCCATACGCCCTGAAATTGGAAATCAAATCCCCAACATTGATTTGAGAACTACGATCGCACCACCCCAAAATAGAATACTCATAGGTACACCAATCATTATCCCAGCGATCGCCCAACCTCGTTGATGTTCTTTAAATTGTTTAATGCTACGCCAACGTCTACTCTTCCAAGCCCAAGCATTACCATTGGCTCCGAGTGCGATCGCCATTACCCACCCAAGGTAGGGTATAAAAGAAACCAATCCATACAACCAAACATAATTAGGCCAAATCCAAAACCAAGGCATCAGAAATGCGCCCCAATTCCAACCTAAAATTTCCTCTGGAACTGCCTCTGAGCTATTAAAAACACCACATCCTGAATTATTGATAAATTCTTCTTTTTCTAAAACTTGATGCTTTGGCGCTGATTTAACAATCTGGCCGGATTTGAGAGCATCCAGTGCTTGACGAGCATCAGAAAAACGCTGTTCTGGTGATGGTTCTGTCAGTTTTTGTAACCAACTGGCAAAACTAGGACTAATATTAACTCGGTCAGCAAATTGCAAACGTAAATCTTTTTGAGGTAAATCTGCGGGTGCAAGACCAGTTAACAAATGAATTAAAGTTGCTCCCAAAGCATACAAATCTGATGCAGGAATCGCCCGACCCCCGAATTGTTCTATAGGTGCATAACCATAAGTACCCACCACAGTAAAAGTCACACCTTCCTTAGCAGCTTTATCTTGAACTGCACCAAAATCAACTAAATAAATCTGATTATCTTCACCCCAAATTAAATTACTCGGTTTAATATCTCGATGTAAAACCCCTGGATTTAACTCGTGTAAATAAATGAGAATTTTCAGAATTTGATTGGCAATTCTCAAGGTTTGTTTTTCACTAAACCTGTTCCCATCTGCAAGTTTTTCTTTGAGTGATTTACCAGGAATATATTCTTGGACTAAGCCAAACCAGAGATTGCGATCATCAATGCAAAAATAATCAATATACTGAGGAATGCGGTCATGATTTAGCTGTTTGAGAATCTGTGCTTCCCGTTCAAATAATTTCAGGTCATCCCACTGAACACCACCACCAAAAGCCAAGAGTTTGACTACCACTAACGAATCTTTTTCATCCGCAGCTTGTAAATCCTGAGCTAACCAAGTTTGACGAATTCCATTATTACCAAGTTGGCGTTCAATTTGATAGCGGTCTTGTAATATGTGGTCTACTTGCAGCATCTAGCACCTGCTGGCCATTTACATTCAGTTTATTTTCTTACTATTTCAGGATAATCAATTTAATCAGAAAATGGTAAATGAGTCAGGAAGGGTAAAGGAAGATAGGAGAACAACATTCTTCTTCCTTCTTCCTTCTCCCTTCTTCTTTCTTTCTCCTGACTCCTGACTCCTGACTCCTGACTCCTGAATTCTTACGAATTACGAATTACGAATTATCAAGTTCTCTGAGCTAAATTAGCAACTACCGCTGCTAACTCCGTCGGATTTACTGGTTTGGGAATATGTAACTGAAATCCAGCTAACAAAGCTTGAGTCCGGTCTTCTGCTCTAGCATAAGCTGTCAGCGCGACTGCGGGAATTTTTCCGCCTTCATCACTAGGAAGAGTTCTAATTCTCCGAATTAGTGTATAGCCATCTTCTTGGGGCATACCAATATCACTAACTAATATATCTGGGTGAAATTCTGGTAAAGCTGTGATTGCTTCGGGAGCAGAACTAACGGCCATGACTTGAGCGCCATATTGTCCTAAAATTGTGGTCAGCAAATGCCGAGCGTCTGCTTCATCATCAACAATCAGTACTCGCAAACCTTCCAGAATGGATAATTGGTGATTCACAAAATTACCATTCTTCATCGGTGAAAACTGTTCTGGTTTATTGCAGTCTATAGCAACAGCTTTCATGGGTAAATTGACAATGAAAGTTGCCCCCTGTTCAATTCCTGGACTTGTTGCAGAAACTGTACCGCCGTGTAATTCTACCAAATGACGGACGATCGCTAATCCTAATCCTAAGCCACCATGCGATCGCGTAGTTGAGCTATCAGCTTGGCAAAAACGCTCAAATACATGAGGTAAAAAGTCGGCAGAAATTCCACCTCCAGTATCACTAACTTGAATTTGCACACGGGAATTAATCCGCTCTATTTGTACCTTAACTCTTCCCCTCTTGGGTGTGAACTTGACAGCATTGGAGAGCAAATTCCATACTATTTGTTGCAAGCGGTTGGCATCACCCGTCACAGTCCCCACTGCTGGGTCAAATTGAGACTCGATCACAATTTCTTTAGCATCTGCGGCCGGACGCACAGTCTCAATAGCCGTTTCCACCACTGGGACAAGTTCCACTGGTCGCAGATTTAATTGTAGTTTGCCGCGAATAATCCTTGATACATCCAAAACATCTTCAATTAATTGTGCTAAAGCGTAGCTATTGCGGTCAATTGTTTCCAATCCCCTAATAGTCGTGGTTTCATCAAACTTGCGGCTTTTGAGTAGCTGTGTCCACCCCAGTATGGCATTGAGGGGGGTACGGAGTTCGTGGGAGAGTGTGGCTAAAAACTCATCTTTGATGCGGTTAACGGCCTCTGCCTCCGCCCTAGCGGCTTTTTCTCGCGCTAGTAATTGTTCCCGTTCTTGTTCTGCTTGCTTGCGTTCAGTAATGTCAATCATGAACCCATGCAGTTGCTTTGGTCCATCTTCATCCCGTACCACATTCACAATGTCATACAACCAGACAACTCTGCCATTTGCGGCTAACATTCTATATTCAAATTCATAATTGTCCAGTGATTGTGAGCATTGGCAGCAATAGTTAATTGCCCACTTTTGGTCTTCTCGGTGGATATGTTCTGCCCAAAAATTGTTGCTGTACCAATCATTTAAAGGATAACCGAGAATCTCTTCAGTTTGCGGTCCAACGTAAGTCATATTTCCCATTGTCGGATCTGCTTCCCAAGGAATTACTCGGACTTTTTCTGTCAGTTTTCTAAATTTTTCTTCACTGTCTTTGAGGGCAGCTTGTGCTTGTTTCTGCTCTGTAATATCTCTAATTAGAGCAACGAATCCTTCAACTTTATCTTGCTGATTGAATTGAGGAATATAAGTAATGCTGACATCATGTTGTGTACCATCTTGATGAAATAGTTGGGTTTCATAGCTTACTTGCTTTCCTGATAATACTGTTTTTACATAGGGATAAATTGACTGATAAACTGACTCACCTAAAAATTCTTGCAGGTGCTGTCCATAAATTTCTGATGTGGGTACACCGAACCATTCCTCATATCCTTTATTATTAAAACGATAGTGCTGTTGAGCATCAACATAAGAAATATTCACGGGCAAAGAATTTGTAATTAAGCGCAATTCTTCTTCCCGTTGACGTAAGGTGTTCTCAACTTCTTTGCGTTGACTTAAATCTATAGCAAATCCGATTACTTGTTCTGATTTTTTTTCTAATAAAGACAAACCCATAAGAATACTAATGCGACTACCATCTTTACGGATATATTCTTTCTCGAAAGGTTGATAAAATCCTTTATTTTTTAGTTCTATTATTATATTCTTGCTTTGCTCTAGATATTCTGGAGGTGTCATTTCTTGCCAGTTTACTTTTCCTGACAATAGTTCTTCTCTTGTATAACCAACTATATTTAAAAAAGCATCATTTGCTTCTAATATGCTGCCATTTATTTCAGATATAATCACCCCAATAATATTAGCATCTTTCAATCGGCTAAACTTTAATTCACTGGCTGCAAGTTGCTGGACACTCCTATTTAAATTCTGTTTAGCAGTACGTAATTCTGAGTTTAACCAGCTAATAAATATTGTAACTAGCAGAAATAAGACTAACCTAATAACACTATCTTGATTACCAAGATAAAATGAAAATTTGGGATCTATAAAAAAGTAGTTAACAGCTATAGTAGACAAAATAGTAGCTAATATCCCTGGCTTGATACCACCATACCAAGTACTCATTGCTACGGCAACATAAAATAGCATGAAAATAGCAGATTGTAGTACTGGTTGTAACACCGCTGTTAGTAGCAAAGCAATACTAACAGATACAATAGCTACAATATACTCGAATATTAGAGAAACTCTTGCTTTCAATATGGCATCTCCTTTGCGGTTAACGAGCTATTTGAAGTTATCCTTAAATTAGTTAAACATGATGCTATAGCTCCACACTTATTATGCAACAGAGGAATACACAGCGTACATTTGCTGCTTAGGAATCTATCTAAAGTAGTAAAGTTAAATGCAAAAAAACTTTACATAGTAAAATACAGCAGATTGCAGATTAATGAGGCTTCCGTGAGCGTCAGCGGCTCACGGCGAAGCCTGACTCCTGATAGCGTGGCGTAAGCCATATTCTGCTGTATAAGTTGCTAGTTAATAATAGAATTCCTTTGCAGTCTTGATCAAGAAAGCTGATTACTGTTTAATTGTTTTTGTGCCTAAGAGTAAATAAGTATTCATTTCCCCTTTACCTTTAACTTTAATTAAGCCGCGTTTTTCCAGGTAATACTTTTCTTTTAACAGATCATAACTAGCTTCACAAACTTGGATACTACCTGCAATACCATGAGATTCCATTCTACTAGCAGTATTCACTGTATCTCCCCATAGGTCATAGGCAAACTTTTTTAACCCAATTACCCCTGCGACTACTGGTCCGGTACTAATACCAATGCGGATACGAAACGATTGGTTTTGTTCTTGGCTAAACTGAGCCAAAGCCAGTTGCATATCCAATGCCATATCAGCTATAGCTATGGCATGATCACTACGGTGATTGGGTAAACCAGCAACAGCCATATAGGCATCACCAATGGTTTTGATTTTTTCTACTCCATGACGTTCTGCTAATTCGTCAAATAGGCAGAATATTTCGTTTAAAAATTCGACTAGTTGGGGTGGTGAAGTCTGGCTAGAAAGTTCTGTAAATCCCACAATATCAGCGAATAAAACTGTGACTTCTAAAAAGCTATCAGCAATTGTAGTAGTATGTTCCTGTTTGAGTTGTTCAGCAATCACTGCTGGTAAAATATTTAAAATTAGTTTTTCTGATTTTTGCTGGGCTATTTCTAATTCTTGTCTAGCTCTAAACTCCTGTTTTTTTAATTTTTCATATAAATAAACAGAAAATACACAAATTATTCCTGTCCAAAATAAATAAATTCCATTCTCTACATAGAAATATAATGGATACCTAAATTGTGGACGATAGATCAGATATAATCCTAAATAAAAGACAACTGTACCAAGTTGCGATATAAGATGACTTCGCCATAATACGGGAATAAGTGTTGCTTGAGTGATAAACATCAAACTCCAAATATTAGTAAAAGGCTCTACAAAATTAAAAAGAACTGCCGTATAAATTTGGACAACGCAAGTTACAGACCAAGATAAACTTAAAAAAAATATATGTGGGTAACGACGACCAAGAGGTGTTTTGCATAACAACGAACAAACTAAAATGAAAAATTCAATTAAGAAACCAATTTTAAAGGCGTAGATTTTTTCCTGTGGTTGCTGATTTACCCAAATAAAAAAAGCAGTCAGTGTTAACCCTGCAATCAGCATGATTTTAGTTTGCAGTTGTAGGCGTTTAAGCAGGAACTGCCGTCGCTGTTCTCTGTAGGATGTGACAAAGCTTTCATCTATTTGCCAGTCGGATATCCTTGGGGTAAATAACGCGTCTATTTGAGTTCTGCCAAAATCTCTTTTGGGAATCATGCACTTTTTAAGTTATTAGTAGTTAAATGTGAACAAGCTGGGAGAAAACCTAAATGGGTCGCAACCCCACCTTAACTTTTGATCGTGGCACGTTAATTTTACACCCACCACCACGCAGCAAAGCTTGGATAGATTATGCGACATGGGATGATAGAATCGAAAAATTTCGGATTCCGGCGATTAGATACCGGTCTTTAGTCGAGGCAATGCAAGAGTCCGAGACGGACTTTATTGATGAGGCTAAGGGATTTTATCCTCTAGATTTGGTTGCCAGTTTAGAAATGACTCCCTATCCCCACCAAACTGAGGCTTTAGCAGCCTGGAAATTGGCAGGAAGGCAGGGGGTTGTGGTGCTACCCACGGCAGCGGGTAAGACTTATTTGGCACAAATGGCGATGCAAGCGACACCACGGACAACGTTGATTGTCGTCCCAACTTTGGATTTGATGCATCAATGGTATGCACACCTAACAGCGGCATTTCCTGATGCGGAGTTGGGGTTGCTGGGTGGTGGTTCACGGGATAGAACACCGATTTTGGTGGCTACTTATGATAGTGCGGCAATTCATGCGGAAAGTTTGGGTAATAAATATGCTTTAATTATCTTTGATGAATGCCATCATTTACCGACTGATTTTAATCGGGTAATTGCTGAATATGCGATCGCACCTTATCGACTAGGATTATCTGCCACACCAGAACGCACAGATGGCAAACACGCTGATTTAAACATTCTCATTGGCAGAGAAGTTTATCGCAAACGAGCTGAAGACTTAGCAGGTAAGGCTTTAGCAGAACATCAAATTGTGCAAATTAAGGTGAAGTTATCTCAACTTGAGCGAGAAAGGTATAACAATTTAATTCAAACCCGCAATGATTTTTTGAAACAATCACGGATTTCTTTGGGAAGTCTGCAAGGTTGGCAGATGTTTGTGCAAATGAGTGCGCGATCGCAAATCGGACGCAGGGCAATGTTAGCACATCGGCAAGCCAAAGAAATCGCTCTGGGGACTGATGGTAAAATCAGAATTCTTGTGGATTTGTTAGCAGAACATTACCCAGCACGAATTTTGATTTTCACAGCCGATAATGCCACGGTTTACCGCATTTCTCAAGATTTGTTAATTCCAGCTATTACTCATCAAACTCCTGTGAAGGAAAGGCATCAAATTTTAACTAAGTTTAAGGAGGGTGAATATAATACTTTGGTTGCTTCTCATGTCTTGAATGAAGGGGTTGATGTTCCTGCGGCCTCGATAGCAATTATTTTGTCGGGTACTGGTTCCGCGAGGGAATATATTCAGCGTTTGGGGAGGGTTTTACGAAAAGGTAATATTGAAAATAAACAGGCGATTTTATATGAAGTCGTGGCTGAGGATACTAGTGAGGAAGGAACTTCGGCTCGGAGGAGGGGGGAAAAGATTAACGAACCGCGTTCGCGTAGCGTCCCGCAGGGAAGAAGCGAAGAGCGCGAAGAGAAGAAAGAGAAGAAAGGGAATTTAAAGGTTGTTTATGGGGGTGGGAAAGAAAGAGATTTGAAGGCGGCAGAACAGTTAGAGATTAATTATTCAACCCAGAAGAAAGATGTTACCAACGGAGTTACTGATTCATCGTCAAAACGGGGAGGAAATTATCCCGAAGAGACTGAAACTTGATGATAAGCATTTGAAGTTAACGACTGATTTAATTAATTTTTTTCAGGAGGCTGTAGGGAAAACTCAAGGTGTTCTTGAAGGTCAATTATCAGATTTTGAAGGTGATACTACAGATTATAGAATGAAGCGGGGTTTGGCTTATATTCTCAAGAGTAGTTTCTGCACTTTTGAAGTTGTGAGTCCTTTGGAACCACCAATGTTAAGGGAACGGGTTTTTGCTTTAGCTGCAAAATCTGTTTCTAGTCGGGAAGCAACGGAGGTAACTTTAACCCAGGTTGCTGATGAGTTAAGTCAGGAATTACAGCAAGAAGTTCTCCCAATTCAAGTCCGTCATGGACTTTATGCTGATTTATCTGAAAATAAGATTTTAACTGCTTTTGATGCCCCAAAACCAGAGGAGGTATTACATAGATATAATTTGTCTCAGGTGCAAGGTGTCTTTTATAAAGCCAGTCAATTGGTGTTAAATGCTCACCGCAATGTCCCAGGAGAATATAAGTTGTTATTTCGCTATTTGAAGTTGTTTCAATTAATGGCTTATATTGAAGGTGATGCTGACCACGGTTTTACAATTAGCATTGATGGACCGACAAGTTTATTTACTCCTAGTACTCGTTATGGTTTATCAATAGCAAAAATGATTCCCGCTTTACTTCATGTCACAAAATGGAGTTTAGCAGCAACTTTACAAACAAGAGACTTTTATACAAATGAATGGAAAACAGGAAGATTTACCCTCAATTCAGAATGTGGTTTAGTCTCGCACTATCCACCCGGTAAACCTTATGATAGTATGTTAGAACAGTCATTTGCTGATAAATGGGATGGGTTA
Organism: Anabaena sp. WFMT; assembly: GCF_051781005.1. Taxonomy (NCBI): domain Bacteria; kingdom Bacillati; phylum Cyanobacteriota; class Cyanophyceae; order Nostocales; family Nostocaceae; genus Anabaena; species Anabaena sp. WFMT. Next base: position 57,230 of record NZ_JBPWOA010000052.1, read on the forward strand.
AAAAGTGGCTGGGTATTAGAACGAGAAGTTGATTTAATACCTATTCCTGGCAGTGTGATGATTCCCGATTTTCGCTTAGTACATCCCGATGGCCGTAGTTTTTTATTAGAAATTGTTGGTTATTGGCGACCAGAATATTTACAAAAAAAGTTTTCTCAGGTTAGACGTGCAAATTGCGATAACTTAATTTTAGCAATTTCCGAAAGATTGAATTTAGAAAAAGCCGGGGTAAAATTAAATGATGTACCTGCAAGAATAGTTTGGTTTAAAGAAAAGTTATTACCAAAAGCAGTATTGGCTGTAATGGAATAATGGATTTTGGTAATTGGTAATTGGTAAAAATAAATTAGCAGCTACACTAGTTATGGCGATCCTAAATAAAACGTATTCGTTTAGCGAACCGTAAGCATAACATCTCTGTTTTCTCTTCCTCTGCGCTCTCTGCGTCTCTGCGGTTCGTAAAAAAAGGAATCTTGGTATTAAAATAAAAATAAAAAAACACAACTTCCACCAAAAATATGAACGCAACTTTGAGCCGTCCCATTTGGTCAACTGACTTAGAACTAGAAATATTTGATAAAATTATTAATCAACACGCACCCCATTTACCAAAAAAGCGTTTACATGAAACCAAACCCCCAGAAACAGCAGCAGAAATTGAAAAATTCTACCATTTTCGGGTAGCAGGTGCGGCGCATGATTTATTTATTGTTCAAGTTTGCGCTCAAATAATTGGTCAAATTCCTGACCCAGAACTCCAGCTTTTTTTAAGTCGCCAAATTGGTGATGATGGCGCACACGCTCATAATACCCGTCAACGGGCGCAAGTTATATCTGGACGTGACCCCATTCAAGATATACAACGACAAGTACAAAAACATTGGAACTATATGGGAGATTTACCAATTCGTAATTGGCAAGGTTTTTTGGCTTTTGAATTACATTATGAAATGCACATTGTGGCATCTTTATTAGTCAATAGCCGCACCAGTAAAATTAGTGATCCAGAATCAGCTAAATTTTCAGCTACCAAAATTCAACCAGAAGAAGCTTTTCACCGTTTAGGGGTAGTAAATTGGTGGCAACGCAAGTATGACCAAGCCTCACCAGCAGAGAAAGCAGATTTAGTTGCACAGGTGTTAGAAGTTGATGAAGAAGGGCAAAAAAGACGAAATCCCTACTTGAAAGAGCATTGGCAACTAACTCATGAAGCTATTGGTACAGATATTGATGATTTACCAAAAATTTATGATGCTTGGCGGCGAGAAGTACTGGCTTACTTCTTAAATGTTCCTGTATCTCAACTTCCTCAGCTTGTGAGTGTTAATGATTGATAGTGAAAAAGATTTTAGAAACGTTAGGGATTTCCAGAAAATAAATGATCTCATTTTGTGGGGTAGGCATACTTCGACAAGCTCAGTACAAGTCCTGCCTGCCTTTGATAATTAGCGGGCAAGATGCCCGCACCACAAGAAGTATTTGTATATTTTTTTATTTGGAAGTCCCTTACATGGAACGTCTCTACAAGGGTTAAAAGTCACGCATATTTAATTCTTATTCCTATGTCTAATAGGGAATAGGGAAGAGAGAGTAGGTAAGAAAATCCATTAGGACTTACGCACCATTCACGGAAAATCGTTCGCGTAGCGTGCCGTAGGCATACCGCAGAGGACGCAGAGAAATAAGAGTTTGAGAGGTTTTTTGCGTAAGTCCTATCCATAATTACAAATTACAAAATAATAGGCGGGTAATGCCTACCTATTATTTTCTGAATTATGGCTCATTTTAATTTTTTCTTAAGAAAATCATCAAAATATATTATATTTTTTTATGGTGTGAAAGGTTTTTATAAAATAAACTTTCACTATTTAAATAACTTAACTAAAGACGAGCATGATTATTAAATAATGTATTTGCAAATACAAATCTATCTAAGGTCAGATTTATAATTGTCGGATGTAAGAATATGTTTATTAAAAACAGCAAACTAATGAAAGCTAAATTTCCTGCCACCTTAACAATTATAGCTGCTTTTTTTGGCATAAATAGCGCCGTGTATGCTCAATCAATTACACAGCCTCAATCTGGAAACTGGACTTTAAGTGGCGACTCTTTAGTTAATATTAATGATCGCAGCGCCGAAAATGATTTTGGCAAGTTTTTTGATCAAATCTCCAAAACTCAAGCTCAAGAAAACACACTTTCTGAAGAATTACCTCTTAGTGAGTCAATATCAATTCCTTCTACTCCTATATTTTTACAACCCGCATATCAAAATCTCAATGAAAATGACGGGTTACAGTTGCAGTTAGATTTGAGTGATGGTAATTGATACTTTTCGACTACACACTCCACATTAAGGACTAATGCTTAATTAGTTCTATGCCTAATTTGCTACCTATTTCCATAACATTGTTTGTAAAATCTGTCATACCTGCTATCGGGGCAGCAGCTACACTAGCAGCAGTTAGTAAAGCTACTAGACGCTTTTTGAGTTTGGGTAAATTGCGTTCTTTTTCAGGCTTTTGAATTTCTGCTTCTACATCATCAATATCAATAGTAATATCGTCGTGGATTTCTGGTGGAAATTGGGCGGCAGTTTGGCGCAGGTTGTCGATTAATTGTAGAATTTCATTCATATTTGCGCCGCTTGTTTGGTTGAAGTTAGAGGCTTGCTGACTGGCGTTGTCTTTGACTTGGTTGGCAACGTTGGCGATGTTTGCGCCTTGAAAGTTGTTTGTGAATTGAGGATTTTCTGACATAGCATTTGCCTCGGCTTTATTAATAATTGGTCTGCTGACAGCTAGTTTAGCAATATCTCGCATATCTTCATAAGCAGTCCTATCATCTAAATCATTATCTCCTTTTTGTGATTTTCGCCGCGATTCTAGTGATTCGTAACCATCTAAAAGTTGACGCAAATCGAGTTTTAATTTTAGTTTGCCGATAGTGACTGTGCTTTCACCCATTGATTCGAGTCCGAGGAGTTCTTGGTAGTCGAGGGGCGGATGATTGGGATGGTTGGGGACGGGAACCCATTCTGTGATTTCGAGATTGGGGAGACTTTTGTGGATTGTTTGGAAGACCTCGCGGAGGATGCCGAGAAATAAGCGGCGGGTTTCTTTGCGTCGGCTAATGGTGATAAAGATTTTTTTGTCTTCGGGGTCGGCTTTGATCCGAGCGATGTTGTAGATTTCGTTGTTTTCTTGATATCGCAGCATTACGCCACTGCGCCAATAGATTTGGTTATAGATTTTGTCGTGGGTGTTAACAATGAAGCGGGAGATGATGCTTTCCGGGAGAACTTTGTAATGATATTGAAATTCCAGGGTTTCCCCTTCTAGTTCTGTTTCGTCTGGTTGGTCTTTAGGCAGAAGTCCCGCAATCAGGAATTTTGGTGGTTGACATTCTAGTTGAAAGCAAAGCTCAAATTCCTTCATTAGTCCGATTAGATAGCTGTGCCGCTGGGTGGGGTATCGCTCTGGATTGAGGATGCGGGTGAGATCGGTGCGGGTGAAAATGCCTTTAGCTTTAGTTTTGAGGTTTTCATCGCTCAGGAGGGCATAAATGCCTTCTGTCACCCAGTTGGGTTTGAGGACGTTGGTATCTTTGAGGATGGGATGATCTCGAAAGTTGAGAACTAAGCCAAGTCGATGGAGGAGATCGATGAGTTGATCTTGGTTTTGTTCTTCAGGAATATTGTTTTTGTAGCAGATGCCAATATAGTTACTGTAGCTGATGAAGTCTTGGGGCATGGATTCGAGTTGTTGTTTAACCTCAAACCATGACAGGGGTAGAAGGTCGTAGACTTCTTTGAGGTTGGCGATTTGCTGCAAAATGGCGGTGCGAAGTTTATCAATGCCGATATTGTCTTGGCAGGAAGTTTCGATAATGGCTTGGATGTTAGGATATTTTTCGCGTAATGCCTTGCGGTTGATGTCGAGAGGTTGTTCGTCTTTTTTGTTGCCAACGATAATCACGGGGGACTGTCCACCGAAGCTTTCGATTAGTTTCAGCCAATATTCGATGCGGTTTTCTTCTTCGCTGGTGCGACAATTACAGACTAGAAGATAGAGGCTGCGCTTAGTCAGAAAAAACTGATGGGTGGCGTGATAAATTTCCTGGCCGCCAAAGTCCCAAACATTGAGGCGAATGTCTTTGCTATTGACCTGCACGTTCCAAGTTTCTACATTGAGTCCGTCGGTTTGGGGTTGATTTTTGTCATATTTATTGTAGATTAGTCGCTCGATAAGGGATGTTTTGCCGACGCTGCCTTGTCCGATGAGTAAGAGTTTGGCTTCGTGTAATGGTCGAGTTTCACTTATGCTAATTTGCCTCAAGTAATTCAAAATCTCTTTTGCATTTCTTGAATTAAGAATTTCTAATGGAATATTGGTAATTGAATTGTTATCAAGGTAAAGCGTTGTCAGATTGGTTAATTTGGCGATCGCCTCTGGTATTTCCGTGATTTGGTTGTCACTGAGGTAAAGCTGGGTCAGATTGCTTAATTTGGCGATCGCCTCTGGTATCTCCGTGATTTGGTTGAAACTGAGGTCAAGCGTTGTCAGATTGGTTAATTTGGCGATCGCCTCTGGTATCTCCGTGATTTGGTTGTCACTGAGGTCAAGCGTTGTCAGATTGGTTAATTTGGCGATCGCCTCTGGTATCTCCGTGATTTGGTTGAAATCGTGGAGAAACAGGTCGCTACCGAGGTGAAGTAGGGTGAGATTGATTAATTTGGCGATCGCCTCTGGTATCTCCGTGATTTGGTTGTCACTGAGGTCAAGCTGGGTCAGATTGCTTAATTTAGCGATCACCTTTGGTATCTCGGTTATTTGGTTGTTATAGAGGTGAAGTAGGGTGAGATTGCTTAATTTGGCGATCGCCTCTGGTATCTCCGTGATTTGGTTGTCACTGAGGTCAAGCTGGGTCAGATTGCTTAAATTAGCGATCGCCTCTGGTATCTCGGTGATTTGGTTGTTTCTGAGGTCAAGCTGGGTCAGATTGCTTAAATTAGCGATCGCCTCTGGTATCTCCGTGATTTGGTTGTAATAGAGGTCAAGGTAGGTGAGATTGCTTAATTTGGCGATTGCCTCTGGTATCTCCGTGATTTGGTTGTTATAGAGGTCAAGCTGGGTGAGATTGCTTAATTTAGCGATCGCTTTTGGAATCTCGGTTATTTGGTTGTTACTGAGGGCAAGCTGGGTCAGATTGCTTAAATTAGCGATCGCTTTTGGAATCTCTTTTATTTGGTTGCCACTGAGGTGAAGCTGGGTCAGATTGCTTAAATTAGCGATCGCCTCTGGAATCTCGGTTATTTGGTTGTTACTGAGGGCAAGCTGGGTCAGATTGCTTAAATTAGCGATCGCTTTTGGAATCTCTTTTATTTGGTTGCCACTGAGGTGAAGCTGGGTCAGATTGCTTAAATTAGCGATCGCCTCTGGTATCTCGGTTATTTGGTTGCCACTGAGGTGAAGCTGGGTCAGATTGCTTAAATTAGCGATCGCCTCTGGTATCTCGGTTAGCTCTACGCGAATTAAGATAAGTTCTTCTAAATGTAGTATTTGCGCTACCACATCGGGAATGCTCTCTAAAGGATTGCCACTAATATCCAACTTACGCAAATTAGGCAAACCCAATAGTTCAAGTGGCAGCGTTTTTAAATTGTTACCTGAAACCTTACCGAGGAGGCGGCCTCCTACGTATTCATAACCTTCAACCTTCTTTCCCAAAATCAAAGACTCAAGCTGCTGCAATTTACCAATTTCCCCAGGTAACTCAGTCAACTCTTGCCCTGACAGGTCTAACTCTTGCCAACCCTCAGCCGCAGCGCGATCTATCAGAACCAACAACTCATCCTGCGTCATAATTTCAAAGAAAAGGTAAGAGAAAAGAAGATTGATGAAGATTATCTTAACTGATCAGTGTAAATGCTAGGTTATGGCTGTTTACTGTCAGAATCAGGATATCCAGGATTAAAGGATGAACAGGATGAAAAGAAGGATTTCATCACCAATTACCCATTACCAGCCTCAATTAGATACAGAATCTAAATTGAAACCTATACACAAAGCCAGTTTTACTTCTAACTTCTGACTCCTGATTCCTGACTCCTAACTCCTGACTCCTGCTATAACTAGCAACTTGAGTTAGTAATCTATCAGCTGATTTGCAGTAAAATTAGTCCTTTAGAGAGAAGAGGTTTTTTAATGACTCGTGTCATCATTGTGCGTCATGGTCAAAGTACATATAACATTGAGAGACGTATTCAAGGACGCACTGATGCGTCAACTTTAACGGATCAAGGTCGGAGTGATGCTGGTAAAGTCGGTGAAGCTCTGAGTAATATAGCATTTACAGCAATATACAGCAGTCCCCTTAACCGAGCGAAGACAACAGCGGAAATCATTCACAATCATTTGGTAGAAAAGTCTGCTGTAATTCAGATTTCTGAAAATTTGGTAGAAGTGGATTTACCTTTGTGGGCAGGAATGCTGAGTAGTGATGTTAAAGATAAGTTTGCTGATGACTATAGCATCTGGAAAAAACGCCCCCACGAATTGCGGATGATTGTCAATGATGCACAGGAGACACGAGAACTTTTTCCAGTTCTGGCTTTATATGAACAAGCAAAGCAGTTTTGGCAAGAAATTTTATCTCGTCATCAAGGGGAAACTATTCTCATTGTTGGACATAATGGTATTAACCGCGCCCTAATCAGCACAGCTTTAGGTATTCCTCCTACTGGTTATCATGGAATACAACAATCTAATTGCGGGATTAGTGTTTTGAATTTTGCGGGTGGTTTGGGTGAACAGGTGCAATTAGAATCAATGAATCAGACGCAACATTTGGGTGAGGCTTTACCCACTTTGCGACCAAATCATCAAGGATTCCGATTGTTATTAGTACGTCATGGTGAAACAGAATGGAATCGCCAAGGCAAGTTTCAAGGTCAAATTGATGTTCCTCTCAATGATAATGGTAGAAACCAGGCGGGAAAGGCTGGGGAATTTCTCAAAGATGTAGCAATTGATTTTGCTTTTAGTAGCACAATGGCGCGTCCAAAAGAGACAGCAGAAATTATTCTCAACCAGCATCCTCATATTAAGTTGGAATTACTGGATGGTTTGAGGGAAATTAGTCACGGGACTTGGGAAGGAAAGTTTGAGGCAGAAATAGAACAGGAGTTTCCTGGAGAGTTGGAACGCTGGCGCAATGTACCGGCTGAAGTGCAAATGCCGGCAGGAGAAAATTTACAACAAGTACGGGAACGTAGTGTAGTCGCTTGGCAGTCAATATTACAAGCTGCTGAGGTAAATCAATTCCAAATCGGTTTAGTGGTGGCTCATGATGCGACTAATAAAACCTTACTCTGTCATATCCTGGGTTTATCATCAGAAAATTTCTGGAATTTCCGTCAAGGAAATGGCGCAGTTAGTGTGATTGATTATCCTTCCGGTGCAAATGGTTTACCAGTATTGCAAGCAATGAATATCACTAGTCATTTAAGTGGCGGTGTGTTAGATAAAACGGCAGCAGGGGCATTGTAGGAATCAGGTGCAGGCTTGCCCTGAGTTTCGACTTAGCTCAACTACCGCGTAGTCGAAGGGGTGCAGGAAGAAAAAAATAAATATATGTTTGGTTTGCTCTCTGTTATGGATTTTAAAGCCGTTATTATTTATGACAGGGGTAAAAAATCTGAAGCACTTTCAGCACTGATAGGTAATAGCTAATAGCGCATGGCAACTGAACTTCTGCAACAAGTAAGGGTAATCGATCCGGTTTCGGAAACTGACCAAGTAAGTGATGTTTTGATTGTTGATGGTGATATCCAAGCTATATCACTGCAAATTTCTGATGTTAGTTCTGATACTTCTATTAAAGATTGTCGTGGCTTAGTTCTTGGTACTGGATTGGTGGATTTATATAGCCATTCTGGTGAACCAGGGTTTGAAGAACGGGAGACTCTGGTTTCGTTTTTGGCAGCTGCTGCGGCTGGTGGTTTTACTAGAGTGGCTGTTTTACCAGATACATCTCCGGCTATTGATAATCCTGCTCTAGTTGCACAGTTACAGCAAAAGAGAGTGGGGGTGAAAGGTTCACCTCATCTTCAGATTTGGGGGGCGATGACTCTCGATTTAGCTGGTAAGCAGTTGGCAGAATTTGCTGATTTGGCTACTGCTGGGGTTGTGGGTTTTACGGATGCTAAACCTTGGGAAAATTTGGGAATGGTGAGGCGGATTTTGGAATATCTGCAACCTTTTGGTAAACCTGTGGCGTTTTGTCCATGCGATCGCTCTTTATCATTAAATGGCATGATGCGAGAAGGTGCAGAGGCTTTGCGTGTGGGTTTACCTCCGGTTCCAGCCAGTGCCGAAACTAGTGCGATCGCATCTTTGTTGGAATTAGTCGCCGCTATTGGCACACCTGTACATATTATGCGGGTTTCTACAGCCCGGAGTGTGGAATTAATCGCCACTGCTAAATTTCAAGGTTTACCTGTTACGGCCAGCACGACTTGGATGCACTTGTTACTTGATACTAGAGATGTTAAAAGTTATCACACATCCTTGCATTTAGAGCCACCTTTAGGTAATCCCAGTGATGTAACTGCCTTGCGTAATGGTTTGCGTGGGGGAGTAATAGATGCGATCGCTATTGATCATGCACCATACACCTATGAAGAAAAAGTCCAAGCGTTTGCAGAATCACCACCAGGCGCAATGGGTTTAGAATTAGCATTACCCTTACTGTGGCAAAATCTGGTGCAAACAGAGGAATTTACACCTTTGGAATTATGGCGAGTTTTGAGTAATCAACCAGCAGCTTGTTTGCAGCAAAAAATGAAACCGATTAAACCCGGTGAAAAAGCCGAATTAACCTTATTTGATCCTCTACAACCCTGGAAAATCAACAGAGCAAATCTGCATACACTCTCTAATAACACACCTTGGTTTGGACAAGAAATCCAAGGGCGCGTTTTGCAAACTTGGTGCTAAGAAAAAGTACTGAGTATTGAGTACCGAGTACCGAGTGTTGAATTACGAATTACGAATTACGAATTACGAATTATTTTAAGTTAGTTCTAACCAGCCTTGATAACCGGTGACGATGCGATCGCCATCTTTGAGAATATGCACTTCTATTTGGTCACTGGCCCAGCTAATTTGGTCTTGTAATTCTGGGTTAAACACATGAACCCGTTGATTTTTAGAAGAAACGGGAGACATAGGAGAATTAACTGCTTGAGACTGGACAAAAGGCCCGTCAATTAAAATATCTAATTGTGATAATAATTCTTGTGAACCAGGAGGTGCAGATTCAGATTGTAGTTGCTTGAGAGTGAACCCAGTAAAAGACATCACATTTAATCCAGCGGCTTTAAGCTGACGTGCTAAATTAGCTAATGCAGATGCTTGCCAAAATGGTTCACCACCAGAGAAAGTTACACCTGTGTTATGGGGATTTTTAATAATATCTGCGGCGAGCGTATCAATAGCAACTAGTTGGTTAATTTCAAATGTCCACGAGTCAGGATTAAAACAACCATCACACTCACGAGGACAACCTTGCACCCAAACAACGGCACGACAACCAGGGCCGTTAACTTCTGATTTATCAACATAACCCATAATATTGAGATAGCCAGCGGGAATTTCCTGGAGTGCTAATAATGGTTCTGTTGACTTTGTTTCCATCTCTTTGAACTCCTTAAATAATTATTGTCTCTGCTTCCTGCTTTGTGCAACCTGTCTCCTGGAAGAGTAACGTACAGGAATTTGAGTAACATTTTGAATTGTTTCAGCCATCGAACAGAGTTCTTCAGGGCTGATACAGTTAAAATGTTCACAGGTATAAGCGCGAGATTCGACAATCTCATTACCTCTAGATTCTAACTGATGAACTAGGACGCGGGAACGAGAAGGAATGTTAAGTTGAATTTCATCAGGTTGGAGACGCTTCATCAAGTGTATGTAATGTGCTTGAGTTTCTGCTGTCCAAGCAGACAAAATCATGGTTTGTATTGCCATATATCCCCGATATTCTTGTCTAAATTTTGAAATTCCCTTGAGGATATCTGGTAAATTAATTGTCTCTAATGGCTGATTAATTTGCCGTAGTTGATTTGACGAAACAGCATCTAGTTTAATGGCGACAATATCGGCTGGTACTAAAGCGTCACGGACTGATTTATCACCTAGCAACGTGCCATTAGTTAATACCACTAATGGTTTGTTGATGATGTATGTCGTAGCTTGCAGAATTTCCTCTAAATTCAATGCGAGGGTAGGTTCACCACTACCACTGACGGTAACTACATCTATTGGTATTTCTTTTTGTATAAATGCTTGCAAATCAGAGATAACTTGGGTTGTGGGAACAAAAATTTGCCGTTGAGTTGTTTGTTGCTGGATATTTCCCAACTGACAATAGACGCAGTTCAAAGAGCAAGTAGGGCTGATACCAATAGGATCGATACCAAGCGATCGCCCAAATCGCCAAGAATTTACCAGTCCATAAACTGAAGAATACTCTATTTTTTCTGCGTATGATGGGGATAAACTCATAATTACCTCATTTAGCCTAGTCTGCAATCTAGTAGATGGAAATCCCATAACAGGATTTTCACTTACAATTTAGAACTAGTTTGTGAAAAACTTGTGGAGAGAGGTACGGTTATATCGGATATAATCTCGCAAGAATATACTAAAGGTAACAGTGGCCCTAGTTGTTCTTGTCCATTCACAGCTAAATCACTGTGACATAAGTACAGTTTTTCGGATACACGAGCGAGTAAATCAGCTAAGATTCTTTTTAATCTTTGTTCTTCTGCTAATTGCTCATCTGCTGCTGTCCAAGGTTCGCCTAATCTATCTTGTAGGAATAAGGTAGCACCAAACAAAGTGGCTGCACCGCCTTTAGCCCAGAGGGGTGAACCTGCATCTAGCCAAAAATGCCAACGGTGAAATCTGCGACTAGCACGATATTGGAAGATTGTCGCTAAAGTAACGGCTTTTCTGGCGCTACCAAGGGAATGAATAGGGTAGGGGTTAGCAGTAATTGTTCCCCGTCGCAGTAGTTGAATAAATTCTGCAATGCTGCTACAGAGGCTTTGTTGATTATGCAGTGAGAGTAAGTTGGAATCGGTTTGTCTTAATCTTGTATCAACTTCCCAATAGTGTTGAGCAGTTTCTAGCAATTCTCGTAATGCGGCTAGTTGCTCATAGGAGAGATTTTGATCTTTACACAAAAAGTCTTGAATTGCTTTGTAGAGCAGTAAAATTGGTGTGGGTAGAAAATTAGGATTTTGCTGTGAGCGCTTTTGTTCTTCTATCCACTGTAATATTTCCCCATAAGCTCTACTACCTTCATAGCCGATTCTATCCCAGCGTTCAAAGGCTGTCACTGGTAGCAAATGTGGGTGATCTGGATGGGGTACAAAACAGGAATCTGCTATTAACCCTGCGCGGACTGGATCAATTCTGGGTTGATGAGATTCTTGTGTTTCCCCGTCATGGGTGCGACTCTGACTTAAAATTACCAACATCTCTGCAACGGCATCCCGGTCTACTAAGCGCCCTAAGCCAGGATAAACTAGAGCTAGTAAGGTGAGTAATGCTCTGACAAAAGGTGAACTAACTAAAGGACGTTGGTCATTGAGAGATTCTACAGGGATATTCTGCTTGGTTAATATTTCTGTGAGAGTATAACGTGCGATCGCATCTAAACCCGGTGCAATAATCGCTATTTCTTCTGGTTTTACCTTTCCCGTCTCAATTCCATCAATGATCACCTCTGCTGTTTGACGCAATAGTTGAGCGCGAGAAGCGGTTTGGATAGGTTGTACAGATGCTGGTAAACGGAAAATTGCCATTGGTTCTGTGACTATTTTCACCATCGGTTCAGCCAGTTGAGCCGCTAAACTATCTAAAGGTGGGCTTTTTAAGGTTTCTATCTGACAACGCTGTGCTAACCTGGCTAAATATTGGGGATCTGCACCCAGTCCCCAGCGAATTGCACCATCAGGATTATAGCTAAAAGCCCCCACTGCACCGTTATCTAAGAGGAACTCAAACAAATTATGAGCGATCGCTGGATAATCATCCACATCATCTGCTAATATCGCCTGATAGCGACTGACTAAACGCTGCTGATAATCAATATTTTTTAACAAATGTTGGCTATATAATTCCGTAATCAATGCATAAGTCAGCATTCCCCTCTCTAAACACCAATTACGCCAATCTAGCAGCAAAGATGCCAAAAAATCAGGTTCTAAATTATTAACACTTTCCTGAAAACCGCTTTGCAAAATCTCAGCAATATCTTCGCAAGGCTTACCACTATAAGCTGCTAATTGCCATATATCTAATATACGCCTAACTAAGCGATATTCATTTACTCCTGCACTTCTCAATGTCTCTACATCTAACTGAGAACGCCAAAGTTTTGTTGCTAACTCCTGCTCAGTTTCTGGACGCAATTTTACAGGGAATTGTGCTTTAATCTGCAACGATTCAATTAATAACGGCCAAAATAAAATAACTTCATCCTGAAGAAACCCCAAGGTGGTTTTAGCACGAATTGGGTATTTTCCTGAAGTTAAGGATACAATTTTATCACTTAATAAACGGCGATTCTCATCATTAGAGCCTAAAACTAAAACCCCAAGTTCTGTTGGTAGGATATTTGATGTTTGTATTGTGCTTTTAGCTTTTTTATTGTTTGGATTTTTCGTATAAAATAATTCTGGATATTGATTCTCAATTTGTATCCAATGACAAAATTGCTCGGCTATGCGAGTAGTCTTACCGCTGCGACTAGTACCAACAATCCAAACAGAATCAGAAACCACAAATACACTCCTTATAGATTTGTTAGTATACCTCGTGCGTTAACTTAAGGTTAATAATCACCAAATTATGTTAGATAATCATCTACGATGAGAAACTCTGTCTTTAGTCAAAAAATATACAGTTTTTTGCTGGCTGCTTACAGATGGTACTTACTGACACCAGAACGATCTTTGGAGGAAGCTTACCAAACAGCATTAAAAATCAAGGAAATCGAAGATCAGCATTTCCAAGGTAATAAAATATCTGCTGATTCTGCTATGTACAGTAGTAGTGTCATGGATTACTTTGAGGCAGATTTAAAGAAATTATTAAAAAATGCCCGAATGCGACTGACAGAGTTTAAAGCTAGTCGTTGGTTTTCAAACGAATCTAAACAACAAGCAGCCATTAAAACAGGTATAGAATATCCCTCTCCAGCTTTAGTTTTAGAAAAACTAGAATTTATTGATCAAGTCATTGCTAAATACACAACGGAACATCTAGAAACAACTCCAGAAAATTTAACTTCTTCATCTACAATTGTAGCAGATAATGCAGCTATTTCCCAATCGAACAAGGCAACAATATCAGTTAAAAACAGTGATAAAAAACCAAAAAGAAAAGCTGATGCTACAGGAGTTTTACCTCGTTCAATTTTAAGCACTATCACTCGTCTCCAAGCAGAATTAGACCCCGATTCTGAAAAAGACATAGTACAGAATTTCCGCCAAACGCAAAAAACAACAATTATATCTATTCGATTTATTTTACTCTTAATTATAATACCACTGCTCACCCACCAGATAGCTAAGGCTGTAGTTGTAGGCCCTGTAGTAGATCATTTTAGAGGTTCCCAAACAGAGCAAATCTTCCTGAATACAGAAATGGAAGAAGAAGCACTTATAGAACTACAAAAATTTGAAGAAAGAATCAAATTTGAAAACATGATTAGTAATGCACCACCCATATCATCTGAAGATATAGAAATCAAGATGCAAGAGAAAGCACAGGAAGTAGCTGAACAATTTCGGGGTGAAAGTGCTAATGCAATTAAAAATGTATTTGCAGATATTTGTTCGGTAACTGCTTTTATTTGGCTGTTAATTGTCAGCAAACCTTCTATCTCAGTTCTCAAAGATTTCTTTGATCATGTAGTATATGGATTGAGTGATAGCGCCAAAGCATTTATTATTATCTTATTTACAGATGTATTTGTCGGTTTCCACTCTCCGCACGGTTGGGAAGTAATTTTAGAAGGTATCTCAAGACACTGGGGATTACCAGCAAATCGTGATTTCATCTTTTTATTCATTGCCACATTTCCCGTAATTTTAGATACGATTTTCAAATATTGGATTTTCCGGTACTTAAATCGCATCTCTCCTTCCGCTGTTGCTACATACCATAATATGAATGAATGATGGGAAGAATTCAGGAGTCAGGCTTCGCCGTGAGCGTCAGCCGAACGGAGTCAGGAGTCAGAATAAATCCTCTCGTTCCCATACTCTGTATGGGAATGAATTCTAGAAGGCTCTGCCTTCCATGAAAATAGAGGCAGAGCCTCTGTGGTAGCATTCCCAGTCAGAGACTGGGAACGAGATAATAATTATCAAATCAGTAATTTACTGAGTAGAAATTTTTTCAACAAAATCCAGTATAATGCTCCAATTTTTATTTATTATGTATCCTGAATCCTGACAATAAATGCGTAATTAAATAATTATTACCTCTTCCCTCCTAATTGTCATTTGTTATCTTTCACTTATTCCCTTAAATTAATTCCATGCAAAAGATATTGAACACGACTCTTAGCTTACCTGTGTTTTTAACTATTTTTTTGTTAGAAATGCCAACTATCAAAAATAAAGATGTAGTTTCTCCAGAATGTCAAGTAACCAAGTGGGATTTACCGGTTGCTTTGAAAACTGAAAACACAAAAAATTTACCTGTACTTGTGCAAAGAGTTCCAGTTACTTGTTGTGAAAATGATGCTTCTTGTTTAGATGAAAGAATTTATGGTGGTGAAAAAGATAAAATAGCAGATAAAAAAGCATTGTTAGCATCTATTGACCAAAGTTTAAAATATTTTAAATCTGGTCGTGCTACAAATGCTTATCAAAGATATAAAATTCCAGGAATTACGCAAGATAGAGTTTATAAAAGCTTGCAAAGATTCCGGCAAATTCTGATCTCAACTAATTCGGCGAAAGAATTACACGCAGCGATTGAAAAAGAATTTGTATTTTATCAATCAGTGGGTAAAGATAATCAGGGTTCGGTTTTATTTACCGCTTATTATGAACCTTTGTATTTAGCTAGTCGCACTCCTACAACAGAATTTAAATATCCTGCTTATCGCTATCCTGCTGATTTACAATCATGGACTAAACCTCATCCTACCCGATTAGAATTGGAAGGTGCAGATGGGTTACAAGGTGCAAAAGGTAAATTAAAAGGTTTAGAATTATTTTGGTTTAGAGATAGATTAGAACCATATATAATTCAAATTCAAGGTTCAGCACGTCTTAAACTAACTGACGGCAAACAAACAACAATTGGTTATGCTGGTAATACAGCTTATAATTATAAGAGTTTGGGACGTTTATTAGTAGATGATGGCAAATTACCTTTAGAAGGTTTAACTATGCCAATTATCCTCGACTATTTTCAAAAGTATCCCCAAGACTTAAATATTTATATTCCGCGCGATCGCAGTTTTGTGTTTTTCCAAGAAACGAACGGTAGACCAGCACAAGGTTCTATTAGTGTACCACTCACACCAGAACGTTCCATAGCTACCGATAAATCTTTAATGCCTCCTGGTGCTTTAGCTTTAATTCGCGCACCTTTCCCCTTTGTCAATCCTCAAGGTGAATTAGAACATCGTACAGTTAGCCGTTATGTATTAGATCAAGATACAGGTGGTGCGATTAAAGGTGCTGGTAGAGTGGATTACTTCTTAGGAACTGGTAAAATAGCAGGCGATCGCGCTGGGGTGACAGTTAGTGATGGACAGTTGTTTTATTTATTACTTAAAGCTAATAAGTAATATCATATGTGTTGGCTGGTAATGGGTAATGGGAAAGAGTAATAATTTCCTTCTTCTTTCTTCCTTCGCGCCCTTTGCTTCGCAACGCTTCGCGAACGCGCCTTCGCGGTTCATTTAAATTCTTACTCTTCCATCAACATCAACCGCAAAGAATCTAAACACACATACCAAGGAAAAGATTTGTCTTTAATTGTCACCCATTTTTCCTTATAAACTTCAGTTTGCAAGTGATAATCATGAGGATTATCAGCAGGAGAATGTAACTTTAAAAATAACGTCATGCGGTGAGGTGTTTCGCTGGTTCTGACTAACCAACAGGGAAAAGTATTTGATTGATTGGGGTTATTCGTAAAACTAATTTGATGGGCGCGAATACCAATGTGAGATAATTGATTTGGAATTGATTCAACAACAGTAAGATTACAACCCCAATCAGTTGCTTCTACCTGTTGGGATGATAAAACAACAGCACGAGAAAAGTTTTTACATCCAGTTAGTTTGGCAACATTCACAGTTGCAGGATGCTGAAAAATCTCATATTTAGAACCATGATGAGCTTCTTTCCCTTGTTCTAATACTAACAAATTGGGACAAAGACGATAGGCTTCTTCCATGTTATGAGTGACAAATAAAGTCACACCAGGATAATCAGCTAGAGTTTCTGTCATTTGTTGTTCTAACTGACTCCGCAGATGTGTATCCAGGGCAGAAAATGGTTCATCTAAAAGTAATGCTTCTGGTTGACTGGCTAAAGCCCTAGCTAAAGCTACCCGTTGCTGTTGTCCTCCTGAAAGTTGGTGCGGATAGCGATCGCCCAAACCTTGTAATTGCATCGCTAATAATTGCTGTTCTACCTCCAACCGCAGATTCCCCTTGGGTAAGCCAAAAGCGATATTTTGTGCCACAGTCATGTGTGGAAAGAGGGCATAATTCTGGAATAAAAAGCCAATATGGCGATCGCGTATCGGCACGTTAATTCCTTTCTCAGAGTCAAATAAAACCTTACCATTCAAGACTATCCGCCCTTTTGTGGGTGTTTCTATCCCCGCAAGACAACGCAGAATCATACTTTTTCCTGCACCAGAACTTCCCAGCAATCCCAAGGGTTGATTATCGGTGTTAAAAGCTACTCGGAGATGAAAACTAGCGAGTCGCTTTTCAATATCCAGAAACAAACCAGATGTAGGGGATTTGGTGGGTAAAGAAAAGGAGCGATTTTCTGCTTCTTTTTGTCCCTTGTTCTCATTGCGTCTGCGTCGCTGCTTAAGTTCTAGCCAGAAGTTAGTCAGAATAATTCCTGTGAAAGAAATTACCATAATAGCGATCGCCCAAAACCAAGCTTCATTCATATCCCCAGCTTCCACAGCAAAATATATCGCCATCGGTATATTCTGCGTTTGTCCAGGAATATTACCTGCTAACATCAAAGTTGCACCAAACTCACCCAAAGCACGGGCAAAAGCTAAAGTTGCACCTGCTAAAATGCCAGGAAACGCCAAAGGCAAACTCACCCGCAAAAATATTGTTAATTCCTTAGCGCCTAAAGTTCTCGCTACTCGCAACAGATTCCCATCAATTTGTTCAAAAGCCCCTAATGCCGTTTTATACATGAGTGGAAATGAAACCACCGTTGCCGCTACAGCTGCACCATACCAAGTAAAGACAATAGTCAAATCAAACGGTTCCAACAATTTACCAACCGGGCCATTTTTACCAAAAAATAGCAGCAACAAAAACCCAACAACCGTCGGTGGTAAAATCAACGGTGCAACAAAAATACCCTCAATTATAGATTTGCCTTTACCTCTATATCCCAACATCCAATAAGCAGCACCGATACCCAAAAAGAAAGTGATAAAGGTCGCTAAAAATGAAGTTTTCAGCGATATCCAGAGGGGTGATAAATCCTGTGGCATAGTTTATGTGTTTCCAACTAAGTTGGTATCGTAACATAAACTAGACCCAGATCCCTGACTTTTTAGAGATATCAGAAATCTATAATGTTTAATTATGTTGCTCTACTTAACTAAATTAGTTAACTATAGCGGTATGCCTTTGAATGAAATACATCATAGCCACCTCATCGCTTGCGGTGAACCAGCGCTGTAGGCGGGTTTCCCACCGTAGGCGACTGGTGAATCCGAAGGAGGATGGGGTTGGCGGTGGGGTTCTTGTATGTCACTCAACCGAGAACCGCCATAAAAGAAATCACAAATTACCGCTTTCCTAGAGTATTTTTAAATGCGGGTCTTGCGGCTATTCTATCAAGATATGCAACAACACTAGGATATTGACGATAATCGAGAGATAAAAGCACCTTTGCATAATGCAAGTATGAAGCAACTGCTATATCTCCAGCACTCAGTTTTTCACCTAATAAAAATGATTTTTGTTGCAAAATTTTATTAAGTGGCGTTAGTAAAATAGGCATCTCCTTTTCGCGTTTATCTGCTGAAAATAAAGCTGGTGCAAGAGTAGCATTAGCAAAAATTACCCACTGTTCAATTTTTGCACGCTCTGCTAATGAATTAGGCATTTGTTGATATTTTTCTGCTAAATATAATAGAATTACCCCAGATTCCCACAGTTTCAAATCACCATCCACTATTGCTGGCACTTTACCCATAGGATTAATAGCTAAAAATTCAGGTTGACGCTGTTCATTAGCCCCAATATTTAAGGAAATATAGTCATACGAAACCCCTAATTCTTCTAAATACCATTGGATAATAGGGGTTCGTGTTTGAGGTCCACCATAGAGTTGTAACTTATTTGGTTTTGTAGGTTTTTGACTAGATTCAGAAAGTTGTGTAAAATCACTTTGTAGCAGTGGTAAACCTAGAAGCGGTTGTATTGGCAGAAAAGTGAAAATAACGACGCTAGTAGGCAGCAAAAATTTTCTCGACAAAATTTGACACATTTTTAATATCTCTTGAGAATTGTTTACTTTATTTACGAGTAATTAATTACTCTAAATTTCCAATATACACTATATAATATATGGCAATCCTCAAACATTTTTGAAAATTTTTAAGTAGTGGATGGTGAGCAATACCCACTTCACTATGTTAAAAAAAATAAACACGATTCATATATAATTAAATGATTCTCAAACTATTTATCTCACAATGAAATCCAAAACTTATCTCAAAATCTACATTCAATTTTTAGTTATAGGATTGTCATTTGCTGCGGATAATGTCATTGCTCAAACATTACCTCTGGCATCTAATTTAATTGGTTTTGATACTCCAGAAGGGGAAACATTATTAATTAGTAGTAAATCGCGGGCTGATTTTTTCCCTTTAAGTATGCAATTTGTCACTCAAGATAATCTTGCTTATTGTGGAGTTGCAACTATTGTCATGGTGCTAAACAGTTTAAAAATTTCTGCACCGGAAACACCAGAATATCAAAAATTTAAAGTATTTACCCAAGACAACTTTTTTAGTAATCAAAAAACTCAACAAGTCATATCGCTAGAAAAAGTTATGCGTGGTGGAATGACTCTACAACAGTTAGGAGGATTATTATCCAGTTATGATGGCGTAAAAATCACAGTTTATCATGGTAGTAATAGCAGTTTACAAGAGTTTCGTAAATTAGCAGCAGAAAATTTAAAGCAGCCAGGTAATTTCGTGATAGTTAACTATTTACGTACCGAAATAGGACAAGAAAGAGGCGGGCATATTTCGCCCTTAGCAGCATATAATGAAGTGACAGATAGATTTTTAATTATGGATGTTTCCCGTTACAAATATCCGCCAGTTTGGGTCAAAACAGCATATTTGTGGAAAGCGATGAATACAGTTGATTTAGCCTCTGGAAAAACACGAGGTTTTGTATTTGTAAGCAGGGAATAATACATTAATCATCACATCACTATAAAACTTTAGCACTACTAAACCCTCAATTAAAAATTGAGATGTATCAAAAACCATCATATCCCCCTCTAAACCCTTTGATAAGGCAGTTTTTAACATAATATTTAGACATCTGGTGAAATTTAGATATGCCTCTTCAAGAACCCTTGTAGAACCGATAATCCCTACGAAATATCTTCTACGTGACTAGAATACTTTACACAAGTTTTTCACATTCTGTCTCTATATTTTGAATATACTTCTCAAAAAAGTGCAAAATTTGGCCATTTCAAAATTCCTTCCTGAAATTTCCCTATCCTGAATCTTTCAACTACTTGAGTAAGGAAATACAAGAGTGGACAGCTTTAGTCTATCAATCAGAAAATTTCTCTAGGAGATGTCTATCATGCATGACTTAAAACAATTTACCTTAAGAGATATGTCAGAATGCGGTTTAGCTCTGCGTCATTTAGGCAACGAAGCTAACAGCATGGAAGAAACCAGTAATGCTATTATTCAATATCTTTATAATAATTTAATTGATAAACAGTCTGGTGAAAAAGCTTGTGCGCTTATTCGTTTTTTTAAAACTCAATCTTACAGAGAACTCACACCAGAATTACAAGAATATACACATGGAATGTTAGGCAATCATGTACCAGAAGATAGTCTCAAATGTTTAACATTATTGGCAACTATTGGGCAACTACCAGAATGGAACTCACGGCATCAATCTGAAAAACATCAGGTGATTCCTCTCTTCAGTGAAGAGATGATTGCTCGCATACCTATGATTTTTCAACTTATCCAACAACTAGGGCTAAATCTTGGCACTGTAATACGTCCAGATCCGAATTTATTAACTGATTTAGAACAGCGAATGTATAACGTCTTTTATGTTCCTGATGCTTTGGGTAGTCCTTATATTCCTTCACAAACATCATTTGTAATTCCGTATAATATCAAATCTGTAGTTGGCTTTGGAGGATTATTGCCTTCAGGCAATATATTTGTAATTCTCATGTTTTTGAAAGTTGAAGTTCCCCGGATAAGTGTCGATTTGTTGCGTCCGTTAGCACTAAACGTCAAAATGGCAATACTACCTTTTGAGAATGACAGAATTTTCATGGGTCATGAGCAAGCTCGTGTCAGTGAGAAACCGGTCACGACAACAGACAATGAAGCCTTGGAATATATTAATTCACAAATAGCGACATTAACTCAGTTATTAGATGTATCAGAACAATCTACGATTAGTCAATCAGATCGCCTTGAACAAACAAACACCTACCTTCAGGAAACTTTACAAGAGCTGCAATCAACTCAAATTCAAATAGTCCATAACGAAAAAATGTCTAGCTTAGGACAACTAGTTGCTGGTATTGCCCATGAAATTAATAACCCTGTTAACTTTCTTCATGGTAATCTTAAATATGCTATGGACTATACCCATTTAATAGTACAAATTATTCAAAAATATCAAGATTATTATCCAGAGCCTCCCAAGGAAATTCAAAAATTAATTCAAGACCATGAATTAGACTTTCTGACTAAAGACCTAGCTAAACTTTTAAATTCCATGATGTTAGGAACGAAACGAATTACTGAGATTGTTAAATCGCTACGAAACTTCTCTCGTTTGGATGAAGCAGAAATTAAACAAGTCTATATTCATGAAGGTATTGATAGCACTTTAATGATTTTAGAACATCGCTTACGAGCTAGAGATGATAGATATCCCCAAATTCAAATTATTAAAGAATATAATCAATTACCTTTAATAGAGTGCTGTCCTGGTCAAATTAATCAAGTTTTTATGAATATCCTTACTAATGCCATTGATGCATTACAAGATGGTAGTAAATCATGGTTCATAGATAATGATCAACTAGAAAAACCCAATCACCTATTACCAACTATTCATATTCGCACGGAGGTAATTGATCAAGAATGGGTAGCAATCAGTATTGCTGATAATGGTTGTGGGATGAATGAAAAAGTGTGTGCAAGATTATTTGAACCTTTTTTTACTACTAAACCAGTGGGTAAAGGTACAGGCTTAGGTCTATCAATCAGTTATCAGATTATAGTCGAAAAACATAGTGGACAAATTAGCTGTATTTCTGATCCAGGGGAAGGAACAGAATTTATAATTAAGATTCCTATCAAGGCTAAAAATCCCTGAGTTTGATGTCAATAAAAAGTATCAAAGTGAATAATAGCAATCCTATTGGATTTATGTTCACGTGCCGAAGGCATCACGGAATTTTTAAAACAAACCGCAGAGAGCGCAGAGGTAGAGAAAATGTTCATATCTTAGTTTAGGATTGCTATACTGAGTCAAAAAGTATTGCTTATTGAGCAATCAGCAAGTTATTAAATTATTAAATGTTTTTTGTTTTACCATTAGCAGTTTCAATTCAAGAGTATTTTCGGATTATTAATTTTTCCTTAATTAACAATAACTTAACTTTTAATTATTGAAAATATAGTCTCTGTAAATAAAAGTTCCTAACGCCTTTTAAAACTGATTTCATGACATCTAAATGTAGTTAATACCATGTTAAGTTCTTCAATTTTTCTATTTTTTATTGTCACCCTAGTTACTCTTGGAGCTTGGATAATGGGACTATCCATTTTCAAGACTCAAAAAATTCTCAAATTATTTAAAACAGAACCAGAGCAACTAAGTTGGCAAATCATGTTTTTATTAATGATTTTTTTTCTGGGCGGTTATTTGTTATGCATCTATTTAACAATTGTAAGACTGATTGAATGGATACCATTGCTCACTGGTCTGGTTTTCTTTTTCGGATCATTATTCGTATTTTTTAGCGTTACTATCTACTATTATACATTGCAACGACTGTTTCTAACACAGGAAAAATACCGCACAGCAAAAGAAAATGCTGAGTCAGCTTTATTGAAATTACAAGAAACTCAGCAAACTCAAATGCAATTAATTCAACGCGAAACTATGTTAGGGTTGGGAAAAATGGTTGCTGGGGTTGCCCATGAAATTAATAATCCAATGAGTTTTATTCATGGCAATTTAGAATGTCTTCGTCAATATACTCATGACTTACTAAATCTTCTAGCAACTTATGCTTCTGTATATCCAAATCCAGATATCAAAATTGTCAATGCTCTTGCTAACTGCGACCTAACGTTTATCGAGAGTGACTTGCCAAAGCTCTTGCAATCAATGCAAGTTGGCACACTTCGTATTAGGGAGATTGTAGAATCACTTTCTAATTTCTCCCGTTTGAATGAAGCTGACTATAAAAAAGCTGATATCCACCAAGGTATTGATAGTACACTCGTCATTTTGCAGCATCGACTTAACTGTTATGCTAGTAATAGCAAACCTATTTCAGTGATTAAAGAGTATGGGAAAATTCCTCGTATTTTTTGTAATCCTCGCTTTTTAAATCAGGTATTCCTAAATTTAATTAATAATGCTATTGATGCCTTGATTAAAAAAGCAGCTACTTGCGGTAAAACTCCAGATGAAACACCAACTATTTGGATTAGGACATTTCACTCTCAGGACAATGAAATCGCTATCTCAATTGCTGATAATGGTTGTGGCATGAGTGAAGAGATTTGCCAGAGTATTTTTCAACCTTTTTTTACTACTAAGCCTGTTGGTGAAGGAACTGGTTTAGGTTTATCTATTAGCCATCAAATTATCGTTGAGCAACATGGTGGTTCTATCAAATGTACTTCTATGCCAAACCAGGGAACTGAAATTGATATTAGATTTACTATAAACAATTGACGCAAAAAGAATTAAAGACGAATCCATACTTAATCTTATGATTTCTTGATTCATGGAATTAAATCAACCTCACATAAAGATAGAATAGTATTAATAAATGCTTTTAATTCAGGACACTGATTAATAGAAAGCATCAAATCTTGGTTTTTCAAAATTCTGGCAGCATCACGAATTTTATTATAACTGCGTTGACATTTACCAGTTTCAAATATTTCTTTAATCCGATATGATGGTGGATTGCCATGATTAACCTTTTCCGGTATACTTCCTGGTACTGATTTATTAGATATTGCTAGTTTCTGAATTGTTGACCAATACGGTAATAACCAAGCTTCAAAATCATGCTGTGCTACATGGGGATAAAAATTAGGGTTATTCCCTACCCAATCTTTCATTTTAGCTTTAGCATCTGCTGCATCTTGAAAATCATTTGTTCCTGTATAAACATCGGTTAAGGCAATTACTGCATTAACAGCATCTTTACCTATAAACAAGTTATTAACAATTCGTTTAAGTTTATCTTCTTTTGGAATGCGTCCATTATGGGATATAAACTGAAGTTTGGGCATTTGTTGTTGCAAATGTGATTTAAGAAAATATTAATTCCGTAGTTTCCACTTGCCTAAAATACGAAAAAAGTGATATATGTAATAATACGTAACTTATAAGTATGTTCTATGCCTTTGAAAGCCCTAGACTCAAGTCAGAATGCTGTATACAGTTTAGCTTATGCTAATACTATTGAATTAAAAGAAAGACATCCTGAAGGTTTTACCTGCCCTTACTGTCAGCAAAAAATGTTTGCGAGGAAGCCTAATAAAAAAATATTCCACTTCTACCATGCTTCCCAGTGTACATCCAAAATAGAACATCATCCCGAATCTATGGAGCATTTACTAGGTAAGCAAACTTTATACGATGAACTAAATAAACAAATTCAAAATTCAAAAAATAGCGAACTTAAAGTGGAGATAGAATATCCAGTGAAAGAAGCTGGAGAACATGGAAGAATAGCTGATTTAATGATTACTCATAAAGAACAACCTCATATTGCAATTGAGTGCCAATTAGCTAATATTACTGTTGAATTACTAAAGAAAAGAACTCAAGATTATGAAAAACAAGGAATTGGAGTCATTTGGTTTATTGGTAAAAAAGCAGACACTCATGAGAACCGCCAGTTTCTATATGAAGAGTTTGGAGATTGTCACATCATTAAATTTGAAGAAAGAATTATCAACAATAACGAAACCATCTTTGAAGCAATCTTCAAAGATAATTAAAATACAAATAGAATCTTCAAAGATAATTAATGTACAACTTAATCTGGATGACAATTTTCTTGACAAATATCTAATTAAGTTTCAACGGCATTTAGCAGGAAAACAATTGAATCTTTTTGAAACAAATAATTATGAAAAGAAGGAGACAACAAACTATGAATATGACCAGTATTTTCACTAAAAATTAGTTGAATTTATATTCCTTAACATACTTAAAAAATGCCTATTATCGCTAAAACCCAACGCCACATCATCTCCTTAATCTCGCTTAGTACTATCTTCATCTGCCAAGTCGCATCAGCTACTATCACCGTACCTCTACACAGCAAAAAAGGGATGGTAGTTTCTGCCCATCCTTTAGCGAGTGAAGCGGGACTTTTAATGTTAAAAAAAGGCGGAAATGCGATTGATGCCACAGTAGCTACAACTTTTGCTATTTCGGTAGTTGAACCTTTTTCTGCGGGGATTGGTGGGGGTGGATTTTTACTTTTGCATTCTGAAAAAACAGGGGAAATCAAAGCTTTAGATTTTCGGGAACGCGCACCTATCAAAGCTACAAGAAATATGTATTTAGATGCAAATGGTAAAGTGCGTCTTGGTGCGAGTACAGATGGTTATTTAGCGGTAGCAACACCGGGAACTGTGGCAGGAATGTATGAAGTGCATCGTCGTTATGGTAAATTACCCTGGATAGAAGTTGTTAAACCTGCGATCGCACTCGCTCAAAATGGTTTTATCATTAGCGATAGGCTTTCTTGGCGTTCTCTGTCGGCTTTTGCAGAACGCAAACAAGCAATTCTGAACAACCCAGCCGCGAAAAACATCTTCACTCGCAATGGTGAATATTACCAACCAGGGGAAAAATTAATCCAGAGTGACTTAGCCAAGACATTAGTAGCCATTTCCCAAAATCCCCAAAATTTTTACACTGGGAAAATTGCCCAAACTATCGCTGCTGATATGGCGCAAAATGGCGGTTTAATAACCCTTGCAGATTTAAAAGCCTATAAAGCAATTTGGCGCACTCCCGTTTGTGGGAACTTCCGTGAAGCTAAAATCTGTTCTATGCCACCACCATCATCAGGAGGTGTGCATCTATTGCAAATGTTGAACATTATCGGTGACACAGACTTAAAATCTTTAGGATGGCATCATCCCGACGCTATACATTTAATTGTAGAGGCAATGAAGATTGCTTACAGCGATCGCTCAAAATATTTAGGAGATCCCGATTTTGTCAAAGTTCCTGTCCAGCAACTAATCAGTCCCGCATACGCCCAAAAGCGCCGCCTAAAAATTAACATGGACGTGGCTACACCATCAACAGAAGTCAACCCAGGACTCAAAACATCGAAATCCAAAGAATCAACAGAAACCAGTCATCTTAACGTTGTTGACGCAGACAGAAACGCCGTGAGTGTAACCTTCACCATTAACTTAGGCTTTGGTGCTGGGATTGTCACACCAGGAACAGGAATAGTTTTGAACAACGAAATGGATGATTTTGCAGCCGCACCAGGAGTACCAAACGCCTTTGGTTTAGTGGGTAACGAAGCTAATAGCATTGCACCCCGCAAAACTCCCCTTTCTAGCATGACACCCACCATCGTCACCGAAAACAATCGCTTGCGTTTAGCCGTGGGAACCCCTGGTGGTAGCACCATCATTACCCAAGTATTGCAAATTATCTTGAATGTATTCGCATACAAAATGGATGTGGGTGCAGCAGTTTCTGTGCCACGCATACATCACCAGTGGCTACCGGATGAGTTACGCGTCGAGCCTTGGGGTTTGGATGCTTTAACCTGGCAAGACTTACGCCGTCGCAGACACAAGATTATAGAAACTGCACCTTGGGGAAATGCCAATGCCATTACAGTTACAGAAGATGGTACTCTAGAAGGAGCAGCCGATCCCCGTGGTGATGGCTACCCCAGAGGATATTAATTTTCAACTGTTGACTCTGTATAGGTGCTGCTGAACTCGTTAGCTCGTGCGCTATGAACTAAAGTCCAACCCGCTTTTAACAGTTTTTGATAAGTTGCCCAACCTTTAGAACCACCGGGTATTTGATAATCTGGTACTGAAAATTGAGGAAAAGCTGTGTAAGGCCGCCAAGGTTGTCCAAGTGAAGTCTGCAAATGCAATATTTTTTCTCCATCACTACCAGACTTAGATAACCAGCACATTTGTCGATGCATGGTAAACTCCTTTGCGTTTAACTTGTTTCGCATAATGGCAGGTTTTTGGTAATACCTGCCTCAATCGTGTGAGGTAACTTAATGCTTTATAAAGATGAGATTATTCGACTATGTAGTTTTACTACTTACTATTGGTTGCAGAAAAATTACTGTTGAAGATAGACTCCTATATGCGGTAATCCGCAAGATATGAAGATTAACATTGAACACAAAGGGTTGTCCTAAATGTTTTCTTCTAGTGCGATATTTTTCTAATATTAACTACGGTTTATACGATTGTATGTAGCATTAACTACGATTTCTGTAAATAACGATAAATTCAGGTATTTATTTATCTAATCAGTATTAGAAGGATAGCAAATTAAAGCAGTATAAAGGGGTGAAGCAGCAAGATTTAGGCTTCATTCTGTTACAGAAACAGATATTGTGAACTATCCTGTTCATCAGATGACATCTGAACTGCTACATCCCAATACATCAAAGATAAAGCGGCTAAGAATCTGCTCCGTTCACTAAAACATTATGGTTATCGGGACTTAAACCTTTTTAAGGAAGAAATAAGCTTCAAAACCTGGCGGGGTAAGGGAAATACATTAAATGCCCAAAAATGCCACCAAACCCAGATATACCAACAAACCAATCAAAACGATGTAAAATCCCTTTGGGATATACGTTTGAGGTTATTTTATCGGTGTTTTTTGCCTAAGTCCCATTATACGATAAGCCCAGATGTAACCTCATCTTGATTCAGGATATCAAGGTACTGTTTATAGATGTATACCTTATTCCTGGGCTTACCCGTTGCCTCAATTACAATCCCAAGCTGCTCAAGGTCTTGGATTGCACGCTTAACAGTTGGTTTAGTTGTTCCGCAAGCCTCTGCGGTTTCAGGAATTCGGATCGCGATTCTTTTCTTTAAGTAATCGTAGACTGTTAAGTTTGACTGCACTGCAACCGATTGGTAAATCGAGCCTTTCCGCGACTGCTCTACCACTTTTCGATCCCGCTCGAAGAGAGCAAGCAGCGCCCGGATCTTTTCCGTAGCTTGATGAGCTATAGTTGTGACACCTTCAAGAAAAAATACGAGCCACTCTTCCCAATTTCCTTGGGTTCTGACTTGTTGGAGAAGATGGTAGTATTCAGTGCGGTGCTGTTTAAAATAAAGGCTCACATAAAGCCACGGTCGTTCGAGAACCCCCTCGGCAACTAGCATAAGTGCTATGAGCATACGGCCTACTCGACCGTTACCGTCAAGAAAGGGATGAATTGTCTCAAACTGTGCGTGAGCAAGCCCAACCTTTAGTAAAACGGGGTACTCCGTAGAATGGAGAAATTTCTCGAACGCACTGAGTATTTCAGGTAGCTCATGTGGTGGTGGTGGCACAAAGACTGCATCACTTGGTTTGCTTCCACCAATCCAGTTCTGGGAACGCCTAAACTCTCCAGGTGCTTTTTT
This sequence comes from Anabaena sp. WFMT, assembly GCF_051781005.1. Classification (NCBI taxonomy): domain Bacteria; kingdom Bacillati; phylum Cyanobacteriota; class Cyanophyceae; order Nostocales; family Nostocaceae; genus Anabaena; species Anabaena sp. WFMT. Next base: position 85,702 of record NZ_JBPWOA010000052.1, read on the forward strand.
GTCGCCGCGCGTGCCGTGGACAAGTCGCTCATGTGACTCACGAATAAGACGTAGGCTGAGTGGCAGCGTTGAAAGCCTTTCAACACCGTATTTTAATGCACCAATGTAGTTAGAAACTTCTTGAACATCCTCCAATATAACACCCGGCGCTGCCTGATTCTCATGAAGAAGTAGATCGGTAATAGATGATTGAGTTCCCTCTATTTGACTTGATAAAACGGCTTCCTTTCGTATGTAGCTGTATAGAAGTTCTTCAGGTCCAGGAAGTAGTCTTCCAATACCATCAAGCCGACCTAATGCCAACCCCGCAGCTTCAATCTGTCGCTGAAGCGCAGAATCTACTAGGATTGATGGAATAGGAGGCAAGGGTGCAGGAATAAAAGCTGCGTAGGATGCTTCACCAGTACCCTGAGGCATCCATCGACCTGCTCTTTCTGACTGCTTAGTAAAGGATGACATACTTGTGAAAAAATTAGTAAATTAAACCGCCTTTCATTTTACTAGACGAAAGGCATTCGGAAACATAGAGGTAACACATCAAGCAAATGTAAAGACGTTTTATGGAACGTCTCTACAAGGGTTCTAGGGCTAAAGTTTTTGTTCCTTCAGTCAGGAGAATGCGATCGCACAGATCGAACAGTTCTACCTCAGTCTGCACCCGTCGCATCAGCCGCAGGAAATTACCTTCAGCGTCAACACTCAGCGCAATGTAGTTGAGGAACATTTTCAGGTAGCCTACCCGTGATCGCTCTGGTATGGTTGACACTATGGGAGTTTGCCATAAACGATCAATATACTTGCGTACCTCTACTAAAGGAACAGGTGTAATCTCCTCTCCTCGTAAAGCCTGGCGAATTTGATTAAAAAGCCAAGGATTCCCGATCGCCCAGCGTCCCACCATCACACCCGCCGCACCCGTTTGAGAAAGCACTTCCAAGGCAGTTGTCGCTGAGTTGATATTGCCATTAGCCAACACTGGACAATCAACCCGTCTCACCGCTTCCGCAATCAAATCATATTTAACTTCCCCGTGGTACATATCTTTCACCGTGCGACCATGCAAACTCAACAAATCAATGCTGTGGCGATTGATGATATCTAAAATTTCATAAAAGTTATCTGTATTTTCAAAGCCCACGCGCATCTTCACAGTTAAAGGTTTATCATTCACAGCAGCACGCAGTTCTCCCAATATCTGATCTACTTTTTCCGGTTCTCGCAGCAATCCACCCCCAACATTTTTGCGATAGATTCTCGGCGCTGGACAGCCCATGTTTAAGTCTACTCCCGCGATATTATATTTGCAGAGTTCCTTTGCTGTTCTCACTAAATCAGGAATGCTTTCGCCAATCATTTGAGCAAAAACGGGGCGACCCGTATCGTTTTCGGTGATTGCTGCCAAAATGTTACGATTGAGTCGTGAGGTATCATTGACGCGGAAATACTCGGTAAAGAAGTAGTCAGGACTGCCGTAATGGGCAATGACCTTCATAAACCAGAGGTTTGTCACATCCTGCATGGGCGCAAGAGCGGTGAATGCTAGGTCTGGCTGAAGCGATGGGGGGAGCGATACCTGGGACATAGAGAAGTTGATAAAAAATCAGTAATTCATAGGAGTTAAGCACGATTTACGGAGTAATTAACCGCAGAGGCGCAGAGAACACAGAGAAATGAGAGTTTGAGAGATATTTTGCGTAAGTGTTGAAGAATCTTATCTTTTGATTTTAATCTGATTCATAATGATAACGAGCTTGTAAAAAATACACTTTATTCTCTGTGACTTTATAAACTAAACGATGTTCTAAATCTATCCGTCGTGACCAAGTATCAGGAGCAATATATTTAAGAGGTTCAGGTTTACCTAAGCCTGTAAACGGTTGACCATCAAGAATATCCGCTACTAAATCTAGTATTTTATCCCCTTTTTTCTTATCATGATTATACCACCAAGCTAAATCTGCTTTAAAATCAGGACTGAAAACAGGAAAATAACCAGATAATTCTTTTTCTTCATTATGAGTATCTGGCTTTTTTTTCTTACTACTCAATTCCTAACTCCTCTTTTAATTCAGCCACTGTTTGAGGAGTTTCCATTGCTGTTTCACTCCATTCTAAAGCTCGAAATAAACGTTTAGCATTTTCAGGTGATCTCAATAAATAAACACACTCTAATAAACTGGAAAGTTCATCTTCGGCAATTAACGCCACATTTTTCTCATTACGACGTTTAATTACTATAATTTCCCGTTGGTCACACACCTGATCTAAGATAGTTGCTAAATTCAACCTTGCTTGAGAGTAAGTGGTTTCTTTGTTTAACATTCTCTTTTTTAAGAAGTTGTACAGTATTATTGTACAATGTTGTATTTTGGTTGTCAAAATGGTATTTATTGATACAATTAGGAAACTGGATAAATCAAAATAGACAGTCAAAACACGGAACTAATTAAAATAGCCTTTCTCAAAACAGAAAATAGAAAATAATTATGAGACCATTAATTTCTGAATTTTCTTACGGATATGCTTTGACTGAAGAAATAGTTTCTTATCATCGTCATAAAATGAAAGTTGCACCTGTTTTTCCATCACTGTATAAGGAAGGGAAAGACGGATATGGATACGATGTTAGTATTGACGTATTAGGTATTCCTATTTTTTTACAATTCAAATTATCTGATTATATGAAAGGACGTAAAAAAACTAAAGAAATTGAACACAAACTTTTTACAGGTTCTTTTTATCGAATGCACTTACGCTCTCGCGAAAAATCCAAACAACATGACTTACTATTAAAACTAGAAAAACAAAGGAATCATGTTTATTATGTAACACCTCTTTTCTATGAACTAAAAACACTTAATGAACTTTATATAAATAAAGAAATAGTAAAAAATCCTGCTTTTATTTCTCCAAGTTTGATAGGAGTGATTCCAGATAATGATGAACATCATATATCTTTTCAAGCGACTGGGAAGCAATTTTATATATTTTCCGAACCTAGAGAATTAGGCATATTACCTAGTTATGAGACAGTCTTTGAAGATTTAAATTTCACAGAATCAGAATATCCTTGGGATACAATTACCTCTGATATGATTAGGATTTTAAGAGATAGTGAAATTCTTAGTGATGAAAATTTCAGTTTACTAAGAGCAAGATTCAGAAACCAACCTCAAATACAACAAGTTGCTTATTTAGCTCAAGTTTTTTTTGAGAGTCAGCTATTTGTTGCAAATCGTTCCAATTAAACCACAAATTTTAGTAATCTCCACTCACAACCCCAACCCTACCATTGACTTGCACTTTCAGTTAGAGAGACGAGGATGACAAAGAGGGGGACGAAATGGAATGCTCAAGTTTCCACACAAAAAACTACCCCATGTCAGTCCCCCATCTTTATCGTCAACTGCAAGCGCAAGTAAGTCAATGGATTCATCCCCAAGACATGAGAAATGGAATTTTTGATTTTCATACCTCAAATTCAGCAACGCCTAATTTTTAAATAAACATGATCCGAAATTCAACTTTGCTAAAGTCCCGATTTCTTAAATCAGCATCTTCAATAAAAAAGTAAAAGAATTCGCCATTGCACGATGTTTGCCCAAGTTCTAGCAACAATCGACCCTTTACGCCTTCCGTGGCTGCACCAACGTCAAAACAAGACGTATCTGCAAATCCTCCCAGCTTATCGCCAGAGCAATCTTCGGTATACTCTAGACTAAATTCTTCATAGAGGTCTGTCAGTGCTTCAGGCGGCTGAATCTCCTCATAGCGAGGATACCAAAACAATTCCTGTGCAACTGAAAACTCTAATGCGTAAATTTCTGAATAGTCGCGGAGAGTATCTTCATTGTCGATAAAGCTAAAGTCGGTGACTAATTCACTGTCAATCTCCAAAACTTCTGGAAAATAGAGGACGCGACATACTTCTGGGCTGAGTTCAGACATTGCCGCGTCGTAACCCAGGTAAAATTGCAAAATTCCCTGCTGGGGAAAATCAAAGCCAGCAATTGGGGGTACATCTGCACAATTAACCTGCATCAGCAACGGCATAATTTCTCCGGTGACGCGATCGCATGGATGTTCGTAGTCTTTCGGCAGATAGGGATTTCCACCAATTTTGCTTTGCCAAAGTTTTAACGGATCTCCGGTGGAATCCTCCTTTAGCTGGCCAACCTCTTGGCTACTAATTTTGATATAAGGCAACAACTGTGACTCTATAAATGGCCGCAGTTCCTCAAATTCAGGGGGGAAATCGCGCAAAATTTGGGGAATATGGACTATATTTTCTGCATTCATCATTGTTTTTTGCGATCGCTCTCAATTTATAGACTCTTCTGCATAAACTTTTCTTGACTCTTCTTTGTCACGCTTATTTTCATCACTATTCATAGACAGAACCAAAAGGGTAAAGTTTTGTGTTTTTTACAAAAAATATCTAAAAAATTCTAGACTCTCTAGCCAACTAGAGGGTTTAGGATGAATATACAAAGAACTCTGAGCCGAAAATTTAGTAACAGGAAAACACAAATTACTGATTTTTGGCAGAAATGCTCTAAACATTTCTGAGCAGATGATAACCGAGAAAGCTTCTGAAAATGCTACTCAGCCACAAATTCGTGACTTATCTCAAGCTATCATCAAAACGCCAACTGACCAAATTGAAAAGTTACAGCAATTGTCTTCAGCTAAATCTTAATTTTTTCACTCATTTAAACCTATGACAATCAAACTTACAGTTCCGGGAATGGCTTGTTCAACTTGTGCAACTAATATTACCAATGCAGTTAAAGCTGTTGATGCAAATGCCACTGTTGACGCTGATCCAAAAACCAAGCTTGTAAATGTAGATACTCAAGCATCAGAAACAGCAATTAAGGAAGCTTTAGTTACTGCTGGTTATCCTCCTGCTTAACTAGTTCCGTGGGTTTAAGTCCCCCGGTTCTATAATCGGCAAGTTTTGTGTTGGGGTTAAATCCCCATTACAAAACTTAATTACGAATTACGAATTACGAATTACGAATTACGAATTATTTTAAAGGTTGGAATATGGATAATCTCACACTTAAACTGCGGGGCATGAGTTGTGCCTCCTGTGCTAACAACGTTGAACAAGCAATACTTTCTGTTTCTGGTGTAATTGATTGCAATGTTAACTTTGGAGCCGAACAAGCAACTATTAATTACGATTCTAACCGTACTAATTTAGCAGAAGTTCAAGCCGCTATTGAAGCTGCGGGTTATTCGTCTTTTTCGCTACAAGAACAACAAGATGAAGATGATATCCAAAAGGCAATTCAGTTAGCAGAACAACGAGAATTGAAACTTAAACTATGGATAGGAGGTATAGTTAGTACTTTTCTATTTGTGGGTTCTTTACCCATGATGACTGGGTTAAAAATGCCTTTTATTCCCGGTTTTCTTCATCATCCTTGGTTGCAATTAGTTTTAACTACACCTGTAGAATTTTGGTGTGGAGGGTCTTTTTTCCGCAATGCCTGGAAGTCTCTGAAACATCATACAGCAACGATGGATACATTAATTGCTTTGGGAACAGGTGCAGCTTATTTATATTCTTTATTTGTCACGCTTTTTCCTGGCTTTTTTATCGCCCAAGGTTTGCAACCTCATGTTTATTATGAAGTAGCAGCAATGGTGATCACTTTAATTCTTTTGGGACGATTTTTGGAACATCGCGCTAGGGGACAAACTTCGGAAGCTATCCGCAAATTGATGGGACTACAAGCAAGAACTGCCAAGGTGATCCGAGATGGGGTAGAAATGGATGTTCCTATTGGTGAGGTGAGAATTAATGATGAGATTTTAGTACGTCCTGGGGAAAAGATTCCTGTAGATGGGGAAGTGATTGATGGTGTTTCAACAGTAGATGAGGCAATGGTGACAGGTGAAAGTGTCGCTGTGAAAAAGCAACCAGGTGATGAGGTAATTGGGGCGACGATTAATAAAACTGGTAGTTTTAAGTTTAGAGCTACTAGGGTAGGTAAGGATACTTTTTTGGCGCAGATTGTCAAGTTGGTGCAAGAAGCACAAGGTTCAAAAGCACCGATTCAGCGGTTAGCAGACCAGGTAACAGGGTGGTTTGTGCCGGCTGTAATTGCGATCGCTATTTTTACTTTTGTCATCTGGTTTAATTTTATGGGTAACTTTACCCTGTCTATCATCACAATGGTAGGTGTGTTAATTATCGCTTGTCCTTGTGCTTTGGGTTTAGCTACCCCTACTTCTGTCATGGTAGGAACTGGTAAAGGTGCAGAAAATGGCATCTTAATTAAAGGTGCTGACAGTTTAGAATTAGCTCACAAAATTAAAACTATTGTTCTTGATAAAACGGGAACTTTAACTCAAGGTAAACCCACAGTTACAGATTTTATTACTGTTAAAGGTACAGATAATCATCATGAACTGGAATTATTACAGTTAGCTGCAACTGTAGAAAGAAATTCTGAACATCCCTTAGCCGAAGCAGTGGTACAATATGCCAAATCCCAAGAAGTGAATTTAGCAAATGTTCAGGATTTTGCCGCTATAGCTGGTTGTGGAGTCCAGGGAATTGTTAATGATCATCTGGTGCAAATTGGGACAGAACGCTGGTTAACAGAATTGGGGATTAATACAGTTTCTTTACAACAGTATCAAGTAGGTTGGGAATCTGGAGCTAAAACGGTAATTTTAATGGCTGTAGATGGGGAATTACAAGGAATAATGGGTATAGCTGATGCCCTCAAACCTTCTTCAGCCGCTGCTGTGCAAGCATTACAGAAATTAGGCTTAAAAGTGGTAATGTTAACTGGAGACAATCGCCTCACAGCCGAAGCGATCGCACATCAAGTTGGTATTACCCAAGTTTTTGCCCAAGTCCGTCCAGATCAAAAAGTGGCAATTGTGAAATCATTACAAAACCGGGGACTGGGGAATGAAAGCCCAAACCCTAAGAAAATCGTCGCTATGGTGGGGGATGGGATTAATGATGCACCAGCGTTAGCCCAAGCAGATGTAGGAATTGCCATTGGCACGGGGACAGATATTGCGATCGCTGCAAGTGATATTACTTTAATTTCTGGAGACCTACAAGGCATTGTCACCGCAATTCAACTCAGTCGCGCCACCATCAAAAATATCAAGCAAAATCTCTTCTTTGCTTTTATTTACAACATAATTGGTATTCCTGTTGCGGCTGGTATTCTCTACCCTATTTTTGGTTGGTTACTCAATCCCGTTATCGCTGGTGCAGCGATGGCTCTTTCTTCCGTTTCTGTAGTCACCAATGCTTTAAGATTGCGTAACTTTCAACCAGGAACTAAGTAAATGTTGAACAAAAAAAAGCTTTGGGTAAGTCTTATTTGTTTAGTATTATTGACATCAAGCCCAGCATCAGCCGAAATGGCAAATTCTCACTCAGAGCAAATTAATCAATTTCATCAAATTGAACAACCTTTAAGAGTGAAAGTTGCTGTTACAGTTGCAGGTTTAGCTTTAATTAGCATAGAGTTATGGTGGTTTATTTTCAGTAAATCAAAATCACCATCAAGTAAACATAATTAGTAATAAAAGTTTTCTCGCTCTCCATTGTATTCCTATAGCCGTATTTAGAGAACTCCACAAAAAAGATGATCCAATCTTGTGGGATGGGCATCCTGCCCGTCCTTGTATTATTAGCAGGCTTTTCGGCCTGCACCACAAGAAATTTTGGGATATTTTTTTATTTGGAAGTCTATTAGTGAAAATTGAGACAAAAAAAGGCTAAACCTAGAACTAAAATCAAGAATATCTAATTTGTAGCAACAGCCGATTAGATATTCTGGGGGGTTTAACTTTGTGAATACAGGAGGGATCTTGAACAAAACCAAATCCACTTTTGCCTGTAATCACTAACTCACTTTCTTTACCATAATAACCATACACCTCTTCATCAGATTGGCGATTAGGAGCCAATAACATCCTTAATTGCTTCTGCTTTTGAGAATTCTTAATCATGATATGTGGACCAGAATCTGCATCTACATCTGTAATGTAGAAATAGATAGTCATAAAGTTACAACCGGCAACATCATAATGAAAATTTGTGGGTGGATAAATTTTTTTAATCTCTGCTTCTGGTAACTCTGAAGCAAAACTCCAAGTTAGATGTTGCGTAATCAGCTTTGGCCAATATTTGAGATATTGCCTGACTATATTTAAAAGTACAGGATCATGAACAATTTGCTTAATGGCATCACAATTCATCACATTACTTACCAACCCTCGCATCACATACCGTCCATTTTTTAAGCAACCATTTTTTACATCGCATTCTAAAAACTCATCATCATGTTCTGGTTCAGTACAAAGTCTATTTGTAGCAAATTCATAAATTTCTTCAACCATATATTGAGGTAGTTGCAATCCCAAAAAAACAGACTGCTTTTCGATATCTGTCACAATTTCATTAACTGGAAGATTCTGAAATATGGAATTTTCTAGTATTTCTAATCGCTTTTTGCAACCATTAGGGTAAAAATTTTGTATTTGGTTTTGAAAAATACTATACGCCTTGCGAAAACAATAAAATCTTCCTAGACTTTGCCAATAACTTATTCCTACTCTTTTATGAAAGTCGTTTGTCAAATTAGTATTGCTTATTACATATTGCCGTGATAATCCATTGAATAGTTTTGTCATATTTATCAAATGCCAAACTAATATTGATTAATCTTTTTCTATGGGACTTCCAAATAAAAAAATCCCCAATTCGTAGGGTGGGTTAGCGCAGCGTAACCCACCATTATCCCTAAATTTATGGTGGGTTACGGACAAACTTCCTATAGCCTGCGTGGCATAGCCATAGCCACCCTACGATTTTTGGGTAATTTATTTTTTGGTGTTCCCTATTCCATGAGATGCCTGTAACTTAATAAATTAGAACACTATATAGAAGGGAGCAACCAAAATAATGAAAGATGATTTGAGGATTTTCTGATACCACGGTTTGATTTTTCCACAATTAGCAAGAGATTGCTATCTATCCCAGGGTAGTTGCCAACAGTTGGAAATGATATGTTTTCGCATTCACTACCCATATAATTGAATAAAGCGCATCTTCATAAAAGAACGAAATAACGCTCAAAATCTTGATTCAATGTACCTTAATACGACCTAACTCTGAGATTTTTCCAAAATTTAAATTGGATTTCTGTAATTATTTTGAATAATAGGACAAATAGTTTCCTGGGGTTGGCTTTCCATACTTTGCCAACCTGAAAGTAACCCAGTTATTTCTGAACGCAAAGTTAACAATTGTTCAATCTGATTATCAATTTGTAATACTTTTTCTTGCAACTTATCTTGAATTTCAACACAAGGGGGTTGTCCGTGGTCATAAACTTGTAGAATATCTCGAATTTCTTCCAAACTTAAACCCAGATGTTGCGCTCTTTTAATAAAAGCTAATCGAGTTAGTACATCTGCTGAAAACTGACGAAAGCCCCCTTCAGTACGTCCTGATGGTTTAATTAAACCCACGCTTTCGTAATAGCGAATTGTACGAATTGAAATACCACTTAGTTCTGTTACCTGACCAATTAAAAGTTGTTGTTTATCCTGGGTTAACATAACAGATTCCCAAATTATTGTTGTTATTATTATTACATAAATAAAAAAAGCTGTCTGGAGATTAAACTTTTAAAAATTATTTGCTTAAATGATTCTCCTAGTACTGAAAATAACTGTTTTGATCAGCTTGACATGATATCTCTAAATTAACCGCTTCACCGCAAGTGAAACCCTAAAATGAATGTCAACGCTGAGAACGTGAGCTACCCCCGGAAACTTAAAACTTTCAATAACCCAGAGCGTTTTATTGAAGGATGGTATTGGGTAATACCTTCTCGAAAGTTACGGGTTGGTGAAGTAAAACCTGTAACAATTTTGGGGAGAGAACTAGTTATTTATCGTGGTCAAGATAGACGAGCAGCTATCTTTGATGCTTACTGTCCACACATGGGCGCTCATCTGGCTGAAGGCAAAGTTGAGGGTAATGAACTACGATGTTTTTTTCACCATTGGCAATATGACTCTGAAGGTTTTTGTGTTCATATTCCTTGTTTAGATGAGCCGCTTCCTGTTAAGGCAAAAACTTGGCCTACTGCCGAAAAGTATGGAATGATTTGGGTGTGGACTGGAGAAACACCACAACAACCTTTACCCTTTATTCCAGAGTTAGAAATTGATGATTGTGAAAGCACTTTTGGGGCGCATTTTATAACTAACTGTCACCCTAATGTAGTGATGATCAATGCTATTGATGCTCAACACTTCAATACAGTTCACAAGCTGCCATCAAAATTTAATTTTGAAAAACAGGAACTGAATGAAAATGCGATTACTTTCAGCAGTAATACACAGGAAAGTTTAGAATCTTTTTTGATTAAACTGATCTATCCCTCCTATAAAAATCCTGTTACTTATAGTCTTTGTTATTGGTACGGAACTACTGGGATGGTGACAATTGGACCCGAATTCCTTCATTTCTATATTATGTTTAGCTTGCGCCTCATTGAAGGTGGAAAAGCTGAAGGACAGGCAATTTTTATTACTAAAAAAAGGCTAAGTATTTTTGGGAGGTTGTACAATAAATTTTTGCTGTGGCTGACGAAAATTTTTTCTCAGTACTTTATTAAGAATGACAGTAAAATTTTTGACACGATTCAGTTTAATTTAAAAACTCCTATCCAGACTGACCAATCAATTATGCAATTTATCAACCACCTGGAAAGACAGAAACCTCTGAAATGGGGAACTTGGAACTTAGAGCGATACCCTCGCTCAGATGAGTTATCACGTGATGGTGAAACACGAGATATAGACAAACGGGAAACCCGCGACAAATGGAATGATGAGCTAGTCAATGATTGAAAGATCAACTTTTTGGCAATAAAAATGAAGTGGCTTGGCCACTTCATCAATTCCCAGGTAGAACCTTTGGAATGAGTATAACGACTGTCCAAATTTAAAATCGTATAAATTAACACTAAATCTCTGGTTATATGATACAAACTAGAAAAAATTCTATAAATTAGGTACAAATTATATTCTATTTACAACCAAAAAAGTTGGTAAAGGTACAGCTTTAAGAAGTGAAAGCATCGAAATCGCGACCGTATTTTTGTATACTTCCATTTTGAGATTACTGAATAGCACGGAAAATGCAAATAAAGATTAAGCTTCCCCAGTTTGAAGACGTGGGGATTTCTGACCTTCGGGTTGGGAATAGAGAACAAAGAAATAACCCTGATTTTTTAGGGTTAAAAGTACTATTATTTTTTTATAAAAAGAGTGAAAAACCGGAATCTAGATTTTATCTCTAGAGAACTCAGTTGAACATATCCCAGAAAAAATAAAATCAATGAGGGGATTTTAAGTAACTGGACAAAATTAGTCTCACATTTTTAAGTCTGTATTGTTGATTGGATAAATCACAAATACAAATAAGATGTAAAAGTAATTTTTATTGACTACCCATGTTTTTTACCAAACCTTAACCTAAAATATACTTAATCCTAAATTTTATGAGATAGACTTATCGAGTTCAGCAAACAGAAAAGGCTATAAAAGCGGCAAAATTACGGAAACTATCAGCTGCACCATCAAGTATTCTAGGGCTTTTGCAAAGCTAATTATCATTAGCTAATTCCCATGTAGAGATATTGTATTGAACGTTTTTACATAGCGCCAAAAACAAAAAGAATAATTTTTTGTGCAAACCAAAAATTAGGAGTTCTAAATTATGTATATAGAGCCAAATATCACTGATCTAATATCTCTTAAACAAGAAATTCAAGGACTGACTTATTGGCGAACTGAAGATTTTTTTCCTTATAGTGAAGATTTGGAAGTTAGCCTTGGTGAAACTACTTTTATTTTAAACTATGTAGATTATAAAAATAACTTTGCAATTGCTAAAATTATCATTAAAGCTGCTAAAAAGGCAGGAATTACCCCCCAAGAGTATTTACAACAATTGAATAATTATGGAAATATTCTCTCTAAGCCCTTCTGTTTTTGGAAACAAGATCAATCAGGAAAATGGCAATATAAACTCACTAATACGTTAACGGAATTTGAAACTTTCATACCTTTTTCTTTAGCGTATGGATAAATTCATATATTCCCTTGCCCAATTATGCAATTTATTTTGCAACTGATTAAGGGAACTCCGAAAAATAAATTATTCAATTTCTGGAATCAAAATGACTTTTTCTCCCCCTGCTCCCTGCCCCCTGCCTGATCCTAACGACAATTTTTAACTCTAACCTGCTTAATTATTCCGTTCCCTCATTGACAGGGAACCTATCAATTAGCTGCATAGCCCGTTGAGCGTTTCGCCGCAAAGAGTCTTGCACATAGGGAACATGAGGAATTTGGGATAATAAATCCAATGTCCGGCGTAATAGCCTGACTACATCACCTTCATCCAAAGTGGTGTTTGCACATAGTTCTACCCATTCTTTTCCTAATGCCCACTGTTCGACAATGGCAATTAATTCAAACTCTAACCAAATAGGTAGGGCAACATTATAGCGTCGTTGTATTTGGAATAATTGGCGACGAATTCCGCGCAATTTTGCCAAAGCATCTGCGACTTCATTACTGAGGTCAAAGCGCACTTTGCTATCTGGGCGTGGGGTTTCTGTCACTAAAGCCGCAGCAGCAGCAGCTAAATGATGGGGATCTAAATTATCTAGTTCGCCACTAGCGATGACTAAACCTAACCACAATTCATTTTCACCCCGAATAGCGGCGGCCATTTGTCCCAATTGTGTGGGTACTAAGTTCTCTAACCCGCCAAATTGCTGCAAGATGTGAATTAAATTCAGAAATTCTTCCCAATGTCTTTGGGACTGTTGTTCTACTTGCCCTTGCACCTCTTCTAATTCTGCTTCTAATTCCACACAACGCGCTCTGCGTTTAAAGATAGTTCCCACATTCCCTGATTGATGTAAGGGGTGATTTTCTAATTGTGCTTGAACGGCGTTAACGCGGCTGAGTTGTTCAGATACTTCTGGAGGCATATACATAAACTCGCCGGGATCGGGTATGCTTTGTGCGATCGCTAATGTTTCTTCGCTACCACTAACACACTGTCCCCGTTTTATAGCCAATTCTGAAGGTGGTAAGATATCGGGCGATACCTCAACCCTTGGTAATTCAGCATATAAATCAACTACATCGGCAGTTGTGGCCACATACCAGCGGTTATCTTTCCCTAAACAGACGAAATAAGAAGTTTGACCAGGACTGGTTGCCTTCCCCACTAATATCGCTGTTATGGGTAAAGTTGCTGTCATGTTTTTGTCATTAAGACTCAACATTGTCCCAGATATGGCAAAATCCAACATCATCGACAGTTGTTCTTGTCTGTCTGCCTGTGCTTGTTCTTGCAGGGTTTTGAATATATGGCGTTCTACTTTCAGGCGTTGCCGTAATTTTTCATATAGCGCCAATTCATTTTCATCAATTTCAGCTAATTCTGCCTGGAGTTTAGCTAATTCTGCCTCTATTTCCCCAATTTCGTCGTACTCAGGTCTTAAATGCAAGGTCGCCATGTACTGCCCAAAACTGCGTTCTATCAGTTCTCTGGCTCGTTCTAAGGTGTGGGTTTGCAGTAGATTCAGCACCATCCCATAGCTAGGTGTAAACTGACTCACGAGAGGATCTGCTGGAGATGTAGCCAAATAGGCTGCTTCTTTTGCCCCTTCAAAGGGTGTTTGTACTGTCACCACATAACCTTGTAAATCCATGCCCCGGCGACCAGCCCGGCCTGACATTTGCAGGAATTCGGAAGCTTTCAACAGGCGGTGTCCGTTGTCAGTACGCTTGGAAAGGGTGGAAATAACTGTTGTCCGGGCGGGCATATTAATTCCCGCTGCGAGGGTTTCGGTAGCAAAGACGACTTTAATTAATCCCTGTTGAAATAGTTCTTCGACTAACCCTTTCCATGCTGGTAAAATCCCGGCATGGTGGGCAGCAACACCCCGGTACAGGGGGGCAATTTGTCCAGAACGTCCAGCGTCAGGGTTGCGGTTGAGAAAATCGTCAATTTGCCGTCGTAATATTTGGGATTCGTCATTATTTACTAGCCATAAATCACCTACTTCAGCTACGGCTTTATCACATCCCCGACGGCTGAAGATGAAATAAATAGCTGGGAGCATATCCCGCTGCTCTAGTTGACTGAGGGTATATATGATACTAGGCGCTTCTGGTCTACCACCTCTGCCCTTTTCTGGTTTGCCTTTTTTACCACGTTTAATGAGGCGGGGGTTAATTTTTGTATTGCTGTCATTGAGCAGGGGAAACAGCCCTTTGGGATTGCAATAGTGAAATTCTAAGGGAACTGGGCGAAAATCGGAGTAAATGAGGTCTGTGGGTCCATGAACACGATTCAGCCAGTCGGTAAGTTGGTCACTGTTGGCAACTGTGGCCGAAAGGGCGACTAGTTGCACTTCACGGGGACAGTAGATAATAGATTCTTCCCAAACTGTACCTCGTTGGCGATCGTTCATGTAGTGGCACTCATCTAGCACCACTGCCTCAACGTCTACTAAAGAAATACCGATTTGCCCAATGGGTGTGCCATAGAGCATATTGCGAAAAATTTCGGTGGTCATGACCAAAATAGGTGCATCCCTATTGATGGAAGCATCACCTGTTAATAGTCCGACCTGTTCAAACCCGAATTTTTCTCGAAAGTCACGTAATTTTTGATTCGATAACGCTTTGAGGGGAGTGGTGTAAAACACACGTTTCCCCCGCGCCAGGGCGCGATAAATGGCGTATTCCCCAATTAATGTTTTACCTGAACCCGTGGGCGCACAGACGACTACGGAGCGTCCAGCATTCAAGGAGGCGATCGCATCTAGCTGGAATTGATCCAGTTCAAAGGGAAATATTGACCCTAAGTCAATTTCTGAAGATGGGACAGGATAGTTCACTCAATCATCATTAGCAACCAGACTATCTACTATCATAACCTGATTAGTGATTTGCTACGTTGACAGCTAAAGCTGAGTTGTGGAGTAATTACTTAGTCTTTTTTAATTATTTTACTGTTTCTGCAATTTTGCGTAGGACTCGACAAGCACTTTCTAATTCGCTTTGGCTAGTCAGAGGGGCAAATACTCGTGAGATAGCATAGTGTTTATTTTCTAGCTTGACAAACACAATATCGTCACCATTGGTTAGCATTCCAAAATTAGGCACATCAACATTTGGACTGGCCATCAAGTAAGCCAGAGTTTGGGGCAATGCTGACCAAACTGATAACATGGTTTTTTTTGATTCTAAAACTATTATCCAAAGGCGATCGCTTAATACCAGCACATCTATTCGACCCTGTAGAGTTTCTTCGCTATCAGCTACTGTTATCTGCACAGATTCTTCAGCTCTGATGCGAAAAGGTGGATCGTATAAACCAGCAACGGTCAGCAATGGAGAAACGAGTAATAGCATCACCGTACTTTCCAGTAAATATCCGCCTGAACGGTGATAAATATAACGCTTCCATAAAATTTCTAGGTTGGTGCAGTCATTAGCGTTAATCTCAGGTAATTGATCATGCCATTCTGTAAAAAAATCCTGAGCTTGACTGCGACTCAAGCCAAATCTTTTTTCTGCTTCTGCGATCGTGGTGATAGTCTCAGTAACGGCTAGTCCTTGCATGGTGGATTTTTGTTACAGTATTTATATTTATATCGTCACTGCTAAGTTCCCAATTTCGACCTTCATAATTTCCGTTTTTGATAACCTCCAAAAACACAATAACAATTTTTGCTTATTCTCTTGTCAAAAGCTAAAATGCCTGTCATGTACAGTCAAAAAATTGTATTATTATATGACGAATTACGCTAGAGACATCATTACTTTACAGTCCTACGCCGCAATGTGGTGGCCTGAAAATTTAAAGGATAAAAATGCAACGATAAGTATTATTCCTAGATTACTTGAAACACAAGACGATTTCATTTCAATTTTACAATTGAGCAAAAAGACTCCTACACAAGTCTTCGACCTTGTGGAAGCAGCGAAGTTTCCCGCAAACTTATTCCTAAAGCACTTAGTCGTCATTTCAGACTATGGTGGTGAACCCATGAAAAAGCTAGGAAAAAGTTTCACAAATATTTTTACTAAAAGAGATCAGGCCGCTAAACCAGTAATGGATTATGTCTGGAAAGGGGCAAATTACCAATATGTTTTTGAGTCAATGCCCGTCAAAGGCGAATTAGATAATAAAAAGCTGAATATTGATGGAAAGGGGCTGCAATTGGATAAACCATTTGACGGACTTAAACGTGACATGACTATGATTTTGCTTTATGCCAGTACGTCTGAAGTTTCAGATTATGCTGGCTTAGATGTCTGTATTCTTGGTTCTTTACTTGGTGATGAGGTTGCATTAGAACATCATATAAAGCAAAACTATATAGTTGTTAGTCAAATAACACGCGGTGCAAATGCCAATTCATTAGGACAATTAGCACAACGTTATATTGTCGAGTACCTAAAAGAAAAATTGGGAGATGAATTTAATATTACCAGCAATGGGTCAATTATATTGCAGGGTTATGGTAAAACCACTGGAATGCCTTTTGATGTAGTTGTCACAAAAGCAGGTACAAAGGTTGGAATTGAAGTTAGTTTTCAAGTAACCACCAACAGCACAATAGAAAGAAAAGCAGCACAGGCATCTGAAAGGCAAGCTCTTATGAACACTGCTGGTCACAAAATAGCTTATGTAATTGATGGGGCTGGAAATTTTGAACGCTCTGCTGCTATCTCTACAATTTGCCAGCATAGCGATTGTACAGTTGCTTATTCTGATAGTGAGTTTGATGTTTTAGTTGATTTTTTGCGTGAGAGTTTGTCATGATTCGTTTTATTGATCTTTTTGCTGGTATTGGTGGAATGCGCCTCGGTTTTCAGCAGGCGTGTGATGTTTTGGGAATAGAATCTCAATGTGTACTTAGCTCTGAAATTGATAAAAAAGCTATTGAAACTTATAGACTAAACTTTGATGATCAACCTACTGGAGACATCCGAGAAATTGATCTAATACCTGAATTTGATTTTATGCTTGCTGGTTTTCCCTGCCAATCTTTCTCTTACGCTGGTAAACAACAAGGCTTTGGAGATACAAGAGGCACGCTCTTTTTTGAAATTGAAAGACTACTAAAAATTCATAAACCACAAGGTTTTCTGCTTGAAAATGTCCGTGGTTTAACAACACATGATCAGGGTAGAACCTTTAAAACAATTATTCATACTTTAGAACAACTTGGTTACGGTGTTCATTATCTTTTACTCAACAGTAGTAACTTTGGTGTACCGCAGAATCGTGTTCGTATATATATACTAGGGCTACTTGGGAAAAAGCCAGTAATTAAACTTATGTCAGATAGAGGTGCTACTGACTCCCATACTTTTAAGGAACAGCTATATCAGCTAAGTCTTTTTGCTGATAGTTATACAGTTGTTAAGGTTAAAGATATTCTAGAAAAAAAAGTTTCTGAAAATTATTATCTCTCACAAAAATTTGAACAGCAACTTTTTGATGCTGTAAATGGTCAATTTGAAAAGCTTCATGGTGTTCGTCTTATTGACTTTCGTGGGGGCAATTCTATCCATTCTTGGCATTTAGGTATTAAAGGCAAGTGTACAAAGGATGAACGTGATTTTATGGATGCCTTAATATCCCATAGAAGGCATAAAGAATTTGGTGTTCATCAAGATGGTAAAAGCTTAACTCTAGAACAAATCAAGACATTTTTTGATCATCAAAATATAGAAAATATTATTAATTCACTCATTGACAAAAAATATCTTAAAGAAATGAATGGAAGATATAATCCTGTGAGTGGAAATATGTCTTTTGAGGTGTTTAAGTTTCTCGATCCAGACAGTATTTCTATAACCCTAACATCATCAGATGCTAATAAGTTGGGTGTAGTCCAAAATGGGCGACCCAGAAGAATAACACCTCGTGAATGTGCAAGATTACAAGGCTTTCCAGAGTCTTATATTGTTCATCCAGATGATAGTTCAGCATACAAGCAGTTTGGTAATGCTGTTAGTGTGCCTGTAATTCAAGCAATTTTAGATGACTTCATAGCAAATAATAGTCTCACAAAAGTAATGTTCTATTCTCATGCGAACACTTACCTGACAATGAACAATAAACCTTGAAAGTGGGACGCAAGCGATGAATAATATAAGTAGCATTCCTTTAAAGAAGATATGGATACTTTAACCAAAAACCGAGAGCAGATTATCGAGTCAATTAAGACATTGCCAGAAGATTCCCTCGCTGAACTCATCAATTTTGTTGATTACCTGCGCTATAAAGCAACTGAACAACAGTCCCAAAAAACCAGTGCAAACTTTTTGCTTTCAGTTGCAGCCTTGGGAAATTCACTAAAAAAGGATGTTTCAGAGCGAGATGAAGAAATTCTGGCAAATGAAGTTGATCCTATTCGCGGTTGGAGTTTACATCGAAATGAGCAAGTATGACAGTTATACTTGATACTAGCCTTCTCTTTGCACTTGCAGATCAAAGTGATCGTAATTTAGAAAGTTCCCAGTCCTATTTACCCAGTTCCTGAGAACGAACTGTAGCAGCTTTGACAGCTTCAATTAAAGCGGAACGAAATCCAGCTTTTTCTAATTGACTAACTCCGGCTATTGTCGTCCCACCAGGACTGGTAACTCTGTCTTTGAGTTCTGCTGGGTGTAATTTAGTTTCTTCTAAAAGTTTGGCTGTTCCTAATACCGTATGCAAAGCTAATTGTTTAGCTACTACCCTCGGTAAACCTGCGGCTACTCCCCCATCTGATAACGCTTCTATCATCAACGCCACATAAGCCGGTCCACTACCAGATAAGCCTGTCACCGCATCCATGAGGGTTTCTGGAACTTCTACAACTTCTCCCACCGCTGAAAAAATCTGTTGTGCTGTTTGCTGGTGGATGGGGTGGGTATAAGCACCTAGACAAATTGCCGTTATGCCTGCGCCCACTGTAGCGGGAGTATTAGGCATAGCACGAATAACTGGCATTTGCGGAAAGGCGGCTTCTAGCTGCTTTAAAGGCACACCTGCCAAGATAGAAATGATCAGGGGATAATGTTCTATAGGTAATATATCTGCTAATTCTTGAGCGATCGCACTAAATACTTGGGGCTTGACTGCCAACATTACCGCTTCTTGAGCCTCAGCCAAAACCAAGCAATTATCCGTCGTCACACCTACATCATATTGCTGCTGCAAAAAACTCTGCCGAGAAACTTGAGGTTCACTAACTAGGATTTCTGAACCTTGATAAATCCCCAAAGCAATAAGGCGGGATAACAGAGCTTCTCCCATCACCCCGCCACCAATTAAGCCAAATTTAATAGTCATTCGTTAATAGTCATTGGTCATTAGTCATTGGTCATTAGTCATCCAGATCACGACAAATAACATAAATGCCGGAAAGGCAACTTGCCTAATGGTAGAACAAAGGGCAAAAGACTAATGACTAATTTAACTTCTTTATTGTGCCATCCGGTTAACTTCATTTCCCCAAGCTGAAGTTGTGCTTGCAGGACGAGAAGGACGGGCAACTGGTTGTGGTACTTCATGTAAAAAACCACCTTGAGTGCTGACTTGCACACAACTGGGCGTAAACAAAAATATACTTTCTCCAATCCGCTCTTGATGTCCATCTAGAGCATAAGTACCACCGGCAACAAAATCAACCGCCCGTTGAGCTTGATCCGGGTCCATGATTGTCAAATTTAAGACAACCGATTTACGCTCACGCAATGCTTGAATTGCCTGGGGCATTTCTTCAAAAGTACGTGGTTCAAGTACTAAAACTTCAGAAATTCCATTAATTGCGCCTGGCATACCAATTACGTTACTCATAGGCTTTGACCCTGCTGCGGCTACTTCATCCCCCATTGTAGGCACAGGTTCGCGCCAACGTCGATTGGGGGTAGCAGTAGTTTCTTGTGGTTCTGGTTGAGGATTTTCTTGCTGATACAGATTTTGGTAGCCATCGGTATCTGGCTCTTCTTCGTAGTACTCGTATTCTACTTGCTCATTCAACCCCACAAAATCCCTGAGTTTGGAAAATATATTGTTCATTGTGTACGCTCCCAGTGGAAATTACCTTAATTGATCTGGCTGTAAACTTTGGTAGCCAGTATAGTGGCTGCTGCCTTCAGCAATTCTATTGCTGGTTGTAGCCTCTAGTACAGGTTTTCATGAAGAAAACACTGTTCTAAAAAGGACTATACCTTATGTGGACATTTAATGAGTTAAAATTATATCCTAAGGTAGAAGCAACTGAAAGTTATTTCAATCTCAATTCTGTCTTACTAATTACATTTGTCAATACCCTGGTCATTAGACACGTATTCAAACGGAAGTTACTGAATTTGTTTAGATATGATTTGTCCATTGTTTTTGATACCCAACTCCAAGCTAGACGTAAACAATGTCAACCTCGTTTCCCAAACAATACGGTTCCTAATCTTACCATCGTTGCACCTGTTTGCACTGCTAATTCGTAATCCCCTGACATACCCATTGATAGATGCTGCATGGTTATGTTTGACCAGTTCTGTGATGCAATTTCTTGGGCTAGTTGATGAGTACGATCAAAAACTTTCAAAATTGCCTCATGATCCAAGCCACGGGGCGGAATTGTCATCAAACCTTGAATTTTTAAGTTCTGGCATTGGTTAAGTGCTTCCAAGTCAGGTAATAATTCTGGTATCATCCAACCAGACTTACTCGGATCGGGGAGAATTTTGACTTGTAGGCAAACCAATGGACTCACCCCTAATTGTTGCGCCAGAGTATCTAAACGCTGGGCTATCTGTAGATTATCGACGGAGTGTATCCAATCAAATAATTCCAAAGCTTTTTTAGCTTTATTGCTTTGTAAATTGCCAATAAAGTGCCAAGTAATATCCGGCAAATCTTGTAACTCGATTTGTTTACTGGCAGCTTCTTGGACACGACTTTCACCAAAATCACGAATTCCTGCGGCATAGGCATCCCGCATCAGTTCGGTTGGTACTAACTTGCTGACAGCAATCAACCGCACTGAAGGAGGAAGTGAGACGCGAATGTTAGCAATATGTTCACGAAGAGAACTATTCATTGGAAGGTGCGTTGGAAAACACTTTGAAGCTGCTCGTACTCCTGGGACTTGCCACTGCGACGCAAAGTACGTAAGCGATTTTCCAGCATCATTCTTGCTTCAGTCCGGCCAAGAGACTGAAATTTAATACCTTTAACGTCATTTGCTACCAAAAAAAATAAGCGTTGGGCATAAAGTGTAGTGAATAGATCTTGGTTTTCATCAACCATACAGATCTTATATAGCAAACCCCACGTTGGATGATTTATGTAAGTTTCTGAGTTATCTGGATTCATTTAATAGTCAAGGTTGGAGTATATATTCTTTATTTCGCAGCCAAACACAAGCATTCCGACGATAATAAATATTCTTTCGCCAAGAATTTTGCTGACAATGCGAAACTAACGACATTTTGCCAGGTTATGGCTTTGATGAAGACCTTGATCTAGTTTTTCATTGGCAGGTGAAGCAGTACCGAGGGAAAAACACAATCAAGAATATGTTTCTCAGTCCTGGATCATGCACAATTCATAGATTGTGCCGGATTAGGAACAGAAAGTGATTCCTTTGTTTGTTTACAGTTTACCAGGAGGAAAGCGATCGCTAAAGTTCCTCAGAGTTAAAACCAGCTTTCGGGCTTTTCATTGCACAAGCTTCTTTCCATCGTGCCATAATTCTTGCTTTATGGCGCAAATAGTAGTTAATTTCACAGCTTGATAGAATTGATTGCTAACGCTTCTGTACGCAACACAAAAGAAAAGTGTAATATTGCTTTTCTTCTCATTTGGGGTTTGTCCGGATGCGTTGCTTACCTAAAACATGGTAGTCATGCTTTAAAAAATATCAATCTCTATACTTCGCTACTATTTATCGCACTTTAGCTTGAAAGCGGACAAAACCATAAGCTTCTAAAGCGTTAGTGTTGACACCAGGCAAAGTGCCTAAATTAACTACAATAGCCCCTTCTATATTCGGATCTGTACCACAGACTGAAGGTAGTGTTTCTCCGGGAGCATAGAATCTAGCATCATCACCATCATCAACATTTGTATAAGACAGTGAGGTGTTATTTTTTTGTACTAAGATGCCCCGATCTGCACCAGGTAATCCATTTGTAGCCTGATTGACATTATTGTATTTACTGGGTAAGTAAGTTTGATTTAAAGGAATGCGATCGCACAAACTCACATTAACTGCATCCTGTGGTCCCATTGATAAAAAGTAGATCGTATATTCAACTTCATCCCCAGGTTTGACCATACCTCCATTGACTTCTCCCGCTAGAGATGTACTCAGAGGTGTTGGCCATTGATCAGTATCTGGCTGCAAATTAGGGTCAATCACAGTAATGAGATTATCATCATAGGGGCTGGCAGTATCAATATAAGCACCAAGATTATTGCCATCGTTCATGGTTGAACCATTAACCCCAGTAATCCGTTTAACTAATAGCAGCGTCCCTTGGGGAGTACTTGTAACTGTAACTGTAAACAAGGTAGGGTCATCGTCTGCGCTACTAGCAGGATTGTTACCCGTATTTATACCATCGTCAGTAACTTGTAAAAAATAATTATTCACAGCAGGTGGATCAGTAGTCGCGGTAGCAGAGTCTGCATCTGTCAACACAGTACCAACTGATGCTAAGGGATTATCCGGTGTATTGAAATCAGCACTTGCTTGGTTACTAATAGGATTACCACCATTAGAACTATTAATTGTGGCAGTAATTGTAATTGTAATTGTATCATTTACACGTAAAGTACCAGAATTAGTAACATTACCAGAGCCATTGTAACTAGGATTGATTGTAATATTATTTCCTGGAGTAACAGCAGTAATCACCGTACTGACAAAAGTTAATTCCGGGGATAATGCATCTTTAATAACAAAATTAATGGCATCGCTATTACCAGGATTTAGGTTGGAATAAATAATAGTATATTCAATGGTATCGCCCACAGTCACTGTGCCACTATTATCAGTATCCGCTAGAAAACGCACTGATTTAGTACCTTTAACATTAGCTTGTTGGTTTGCAGTAATAACCAAAGGAGTAAATACTCCCTGACTCGAAAAATATGTCCAAGTATCTATCCCTTTAAAATCACCATAGACACCACTAAATTCATGCTCTCCAGCTGCACTATTAATTCCTAAAGCAGCATTACGAGGATTAGTAGCTACTTGTCCTCCTGTGGGATTTAAGTTAACAGATACTCCATTGGCAGTAGTATAGTTATTGTCATTGTAGTAAACAGTAGTTGGGCCAATCGGCTGTCCATTCACATCTAGGAAATTACTAAATGGACCAGGGGGATTTTGCATCGTGATTTTAAACCCCGATGGATTGTTCTCAGCATCTAACATAGGAAAGTGATATTCCCCTGCCCTCGCTGTGATTCTGGCATTATATGGCGCATTTCCTGGGAGGGGTGATAGGTTGACTCCACTAGCATTTTTTCCATCCCAGAACACTACATTAGAACCTACAGATGACGGGTTTTGCAAAACGCGATCAACACTAGGATCAAAAATGCCGTCGTTGTTAGTATCAATAATAATTTGATAGCTGCCAGGCGTACTAGAATTGAAACTAAAATTACCTCCTACCCCAACTGGTGCCTGGTTGCCACTACCTCCATTTCCTCCAGTAAATAGAAAAGAAGTTGGTTCTACGGGTAAAACTGCTGTTATGGGAATCCCCAGTCCTATCAATGCTGAAGGGTCTGGTTGATTAAAAAAAACTAAGTGGGTAATATCTGTGAGTGTATCTGGCAGACTTGGGTTTTGAACTGCCACATTACCAGAGAAGATCAGATCATTATTAGTAGCACCACCAGCAGAATGGTAAAGAGTTGAGTTATTAGTTTTGTCAATATATCCCCGACTATTGGCAAAAAAGATAAACCCAAAGGGATCGACTCCATTCATATCAGTTTCATATCTATATCCATCTTTAGTTTGAATATAAAGATTGGAATTGAGTCCTATGTTATTTGAACCCATATTCATCGCAATATAGTTGGTAAAAACCCTCCCTTTTTGGGCAGTGCCACCTGTATTTCTAACTGTAATATCCCAAGCGGCGACTCCTCCTTGTTGATTATTATTTATGGGAAATGGATTCGTGACTGTAACAACAGTAGGATTACTACCTCCGGGACTGAAAACCGGAGAACGAAATTCAACTTCGTAAATACCAGTTTCTGTGGCCACAAAGCTACAAGGAGTGTAACCACCGATATTGGGTAAAGGCCCTGCTGTTTCTTTGGCAACGGTGTCAATTAATCCAAAACCCGTAGATAGAACATCGCAAGTACCATTTTGACCCCCAAAGGGACTTCTATAGACAATATCTTGAGTACCATTACTACTTGTATGCACGCTAGAGCCAAGATTAACGGTTTCCCCTACTTGTACGTAAACCTTTAGGGTTGTTCTCCGAGGAATACCCGCAGAGACTAAATTAGTCCATTCTAGATAAGGTCTGTATCCACCATTAGAGACTAACTCTTTGCTGCCCTCAGCCCAGCTAGGTTGTATCCCTTGTCCCCAAATACATAAAATAAAGGCCAGACTACTAATTAATTTCTCTGAGTAGCTACTTAGTAATGACAGTTTCATATTAGTTTTCATATTTTTAACTTTTCTCCTGCTGGTTTAACTACAGACTCTCCTGCTGGAGACGGTGTGGGTTTTTGCAGACCAAAACCATCAAACAATTCGTTGAGTTTGACAGTCAGACCCAAATAAAGACCACCGGCAGAACGAGTACCAGAAAAATCAGGATCATCAACTTTGCCAAAAACATAGCCAGCAGAAAGGCGCAAATTAGAAGTTAAATAATAGCCAGCTTCAACTACAAAACCTGTTTCTGAATAATTAGATTGACCTATCCAACGAGTTTCTCCCACCAGATCCACACTATATCCTAAGCGATAAGTAGCCCGGAATTGTGCTAAATTGACTGTACTTGTACCAGCTAAATCATTAGCTAAATAAGAAGTGCTATTTCGTAGTGCATATTTCCCATAAAATTCCCATTGCCAGTTAGGAGCATAAATAGTTTCCATGGCAAAAGTATGATCTTGAGAACCTGTCCCACTGCCTAACAAAATTGTATCAGGAATTGTTGCCGGATTTTGGCGATATTCATACCTTAATAAAGCGTTAAATTTATCATTTTTAGGGTCACGGTAAGCCAGACCCATTTTTAAATTAATGGTGTCATCTAATCCTGATAGTTTTTGGTTAGCAGCATTAGCTTGTTGATAGCGTACTAAAGCAGTAAGAGAAGGAGAAATTTTCCCTGTAGCGCCCGCAGAAATGACTGTATTCCTACCACTAGAAGAAGTGCGATGTTCATAACGAGCGCTGGCTTGAAACTGAGGATTATTGCTATATTCCAGCCCAACACTATAGCTATCACCACCATTAAAACCAATGGCAGAAGCAGATTGACCAGAGGCGAATGGTTGAGCAAATTTTTGACCTGCTCCAGTATTACCAAAAAAGCTACCAAACACGTGTTCGTAAGCTAAATTTAACCGCAAACCAGGGGCAACAGTCCAGCGATTATTTAAACCAATTGCTCCTTGAGTAGTGATTTCATTCGCCCCACCTAAAATGGTATAACGACCTGTTAAAGTAGTATCTGAACCAAGTTTATGTTCGCCATTTACACTTAAACTAGTGATAGATTTACCATTATCTTGACCACTACTATAAAACTGTTGAGCTAAACTGACATTGACTCCAGGAATAGCTCGCCAATTTAGTCCTAAAATAGTCCGGTCAGGGTAAACATTATCAGCACTAGCAGAAAGGGTAAGTTCATTTTGTGCCTGGAAAGTGAGACTATTAGTAATCGGAAGAGACAACCGCGATCGCAACTGATCAGAATTACTTGTCAAACCACTACTGTTATCAATGCGATCTTTTCGATTCCGATGAATCCAATCTACATCAAAAGTAGCTTTACCTAAACGTTGTTGTATACCTGCTGTAATGGTTGTTAACGAGTTATCAACGTTGCTCCCTGGGATAGCTTGAGAACGAGGTGAAAATAATTCTTCAAAAGTGTCTAAAGGTAAGGGTGCAATACCAAAATTATCTTCATGATCATATTGAATCCGCAAGTTAGTGGTATTGGTCAGTTTACCGGTTAGTTGCGCTCCATAACGAGTTTGCCCAGGAACAAAACTAACTGTGGCATTATTGGCAAAACCTGTATCAGCAAAACGATAATAAGCACGACCTTGAAGACCATTAAAAATCTTGCCTTCAGCTTCCAAGCGATAAGCCTGACTGCTGACACTACCCATCAAATCAGAACTATTACTAGAATGGGCATATTCGCCAATTATTTTACCACTATTACCTAAAGAAATTTGTGTATCTGCACCATAGAGTTCAAAGTTATATAAACCTTGATTTTCTTTTAAATAAGTTGCTGCTATCCAAGTTTCTTGATTAAGGGTGCGATCCAAATTATATTGGAAACGACCTGCATAAATACTACTATTAGAGTCTTGTGAATCATATTGATAAGTAGTAACAATCCGCCGTACTAATACCTGTCCAAATTCATCAATGTCAGTACGGAGGATAGGTTCACGGAATAATAAAGTTCCGCGATCATAATCAATCTCATAATCTGCACCCCGGTTCAACTGTTGACGTTTAAGAACAGTCCCTGGACGATTTAATTCTTCTAATTCAATGAAAACATTTTCACTACCAGGAAGTAATATTCGCCGAGAAAGAAAATAATAACCACTAGTACCATCAGGGGCTAGAGTATCTCGTTGAAAACTTTCGACATTATTACCATAAAAACCTGTAATTTGTAGATTTCCCCAATTATAGTTAGCTTTAAAACCGTGAAGTTGACGGGTTGTGGCAGTATATTGTTGGGAGGGGCGAGAAAATTCTTCTGTGTTGTAATCACCCCACATAAAATAATCTGGGCTAACACCAGGAATCCCTGTGGAACGCTCTAAACGTGCATAGACACTATCAATAGAAGGTGCAGTAACATCAAGTTTGGAACTATCACCATAAACAGGATAGTTTTGTTCATTTGCTTGATAAGTTTTAAATAAACGATTTTCACAGTTACAATCTTCATTTAAAGGACGGGAACTGTTATATGCTCCAGTAAATAACCATTCCCCAATATTTCCGGTGGCAAATATTTGTGAATGAAAATTTAATTGAGTATTATTATTTTTATCTGGGGGTACAAAATCACGCAATTTACCATAATAATCAGTCCCTCTAGCACCTAAACGAATATCTATGACTCCCGTCACTAAACTGGGACGTAAAGCTGTAGCAAATTCTAATTGAGTAAAGGTTTCTAAATTATTAATTGAAGCGCGAATTCGCACGGTTTGGGCTTTCAAGTCTGAACGTAATTGGGCGGTAAATTCTCCTGTTTTTGCTTCTACCTGAAACCCTGGTTGGTCGGGTTTAAAATCTGCACTAATAAATTCTCCAGCGCTGGTTTCTAGAGTCACTACACCATCTTGGTTGGAGCGATTACCATTTTCATCAATCAGTTGACCCTTGATGGTTGCAGTAGAACGTCCATCAGCAGGAATATTCGCTTCTAGAGTTTCTATGGTTAATTGCTTGAGTGTTCCTCGTACTGATATCTCTACGGTGTCTGGAGGTGTTGTTGCTCCTACTATTTGTGCCGACAGGGTGTTTTTTCCTGGCTGGAGAGAAACACCATACCATGTCTGCGTAATCAAATTGGTCTCTGTATCAGTTTCTGTCCGTCCTACTAAAGAAGGGTCTATTAGTGTATCATTGACCCGCAATTCCACTTGACTACCTACAGGAAATTGCAATATTACTGTAGTAGCTGGAACATCAAAAATCCTATTTTCTGTTGGTGTGAGGATTTTGACTGCTGTTGATATTGGGGCTACTTGTTCAGGTATTTGGGTTGTAGTTGTTGGCAAAACTTCTGAATTTGCAGTAGTGTTTGATTCAATTTCTACAAATTTATCTTGTGGAATTTGGGTTAAAGTTGTTGGGAAAAATTCTGAGTTTGCGGTGGTGGTTGATTCAATTTTTACAAATTCATCTTGTGGAATTTGGGTTAAAGTTGTTGGCAAAACTTCTGAGTTTGCGGTGGTGGTTGATTCAATTTTTACAAATTCATCTTGTGCTATTTGGGTTGGAGTTATTGGGAAAAATTCTGAGTTTGAGGTGGTGGGTGATTCAATTTTTGCCACGACATCTTTTGGTAACTGATATTCAGTAACTTTGGGTGGTAGAGCAATTTCTTGATCAGTTATTTGCTCATTAATATTTGTAGGATTATCTAAAGGTTTATGGGTCTGGGGATTGTCCTTAGCGGTTTCTCCTTTGACTACATGAGGATAAAATAGATAGCTACAAGCACCAGCTATTACCCCTATAGCTTTCAGGTTCTTGATATGGTGCAGTGGTGGTTTCATTTCTTTACTTGCTCCTGAAAGATGGGGGTGACAGCAAAATTCATTCTCACCAAACCACCTGGTTCTAAACGCACTAAACGAGATTGGCTATTACGTTCACGGAATTTGTGATTGGGAGCGAGGGCATAACCAGGAATACTACTCAGATCAAGAACTCCGGTGTGACTTCCAGGTAAGACATTGGCTACGGAAAATAAACCATTAGGATCTGTGGTGATCCGATTACCATCTTGCAGAAAAATTACTGCGTTAGCTATTCCTGGTTCATCATTTTGTTGTTCACCATCAAAGTTTTTATCTAGGAATACGCGACCAATTAAAGTACCACAATCACTGACTATTCCTGGTCTAATTTTTAGTTGGTGAGTTGCTGGTCCATCTTTGACACTAAAGCTGTTATCAATTCTTTGTGCATTGACAATGGCACTATTTCGACCTGTACCTCTTTGAGCATCATTTGTGAGTTGAACAGCGTAAGCAATGTTGAGAATTTTTGAGCTTAAAAGAGTAATGTTTGTGCGGAATGTGATGGTATTACCGTTAATTTCGCTGGTAACACTAACTGGGTTTCCTTCTAATTCTCCCCGGACATATTTGGGTAAAAATTGAAAGCCTAAAGGTAAGTTGTCGGTGACTATAATATTATTTAAATCTGTATCTGATTGATTTTTGAGTGATACGCGATAGATGGCTGTATCTCCGGGTTCAGCGGTTGCGCGATCGCCTGTTTTGATGATCTGTACTTGACTGGGTTGACACAGGTTTGTTGTTAGTTCAAAAGCTAATAAGTTTAGTCCTTGGAGTTCGGCATTATTAACTAAAACAGTTGTGGCTTCTACTGTTGTTCCACCCGTTAAACTAATGGGTTGTCCATCTAAAGAAGTGGCAAGATAACGAATAACTTTGTTAGCTGTTCCTCCGATATCAATGCTATCTAAAATAACAATTTTAATTCGGCGTTGTTTATAGATAGAATTAGCTGGGGTATTAATCACAAAAATATAAGTTTTCCCTGGTTGGGTTTGACCTTTGTTGGGGTCAAGAAGAAAATTATAAACACCTGCGGGATTATTGGTAATAAAATAGGGATTACTATTTTCAATATTTGGCGCTTTTCCTCCAGGAATATTATTATTAGGAATATCTGGTAGTTCTGTCCGTGTTAAGGAAACTAAATTTCCTAACTCAGATCCTGTGGGATCGTTAGAGTTAGCTTCATACACACCAACAGAGAAACCTGTATAGTCTGGTAAGAGTGTACCAGCACAACCTAAAATCCGCCCTAGAGGGTCAACTAATGAACTAAAATTGAAGTCAAGTTTACTAGAACTTCCTTTAAATTCACCTTCATCATTTGCAGGATCTGTATAGGTATAATCAGCCTGATTTGTGATAATTGTTGTACTTTGGGCTATTACCCTATTTATGGTAGCTATGGGAGTTTGCAAAATACATCCTAAAATAATTGCTGTTGTCAGTCTTGGCAATAGTTTTTTAATAAAATAATTTTTCCTAGATTTACGTTTATTAATCATGTCCAGTTTCTTCTACAATGTTATTAGTTATTTAATAACTAAAAAATCTTCAGTAAATACAGTGCAAATAATTTTTGCTATTCCGTAAAACAGATTTTTTAAACCAGTTAGTAATGGGTAATTTTAAAAAAGTGTTTACCCATTACAAATTTTTTATGATTAGCGCACTTGGGTTTGATAAGTGGCTTTAAATGTGGTTTTAGCTGCAATTGTTGGTACTTGTAAGCGGATATTAGTATAAGCAGTTGCTGGTGCTGGTTTAGTTTCTACTGTTCCGTTAGGAAGGGTAACTTTAATAGTGGGATTTTTGACAAAACTGCGTCCACCATCAATGCTGTAGGTGATAGTGGTATTGCTGCTAGTATTAAGACTTTTCAAGACATAGGACATTTGTTTGGGTATGGGTTGATTTAAAGTGAGGTTTTTGAGTTGGCGATCGCTCTTATTTTCTCCCTTTAATGTATATAGCAATACATCCCCTGGTTTGACCACGGCTTGATTTTTCAAAGCTTCCCATTTCTTGATTTTATTACCTTGTTGATCCTGCGTTTCTACTTGCTTTTCTGCTACTAACTGCAACTGTAGTTGTGATTGATTCTTACTATTTTGAGCAGTTGCACTTTCTAACTGAAAGAGAGAAGTTACACCAGGAATTTGACCTATTAATGGTGCTGCCATCATCAAGGAAATTGCACCAATACTGGCAATATAAACTTGTTTCATTGTTATTACCTGCTTTGATTAATTTGCTGATTGTATTTTGAGAGGATGTTGGAAAAGTTGTGGCTGATGTATTCACAAATTTTAATCTTCCTAAATCCTCCTTTCTAAGGAAGACTTTGAGAAGATTATTTTACCCTTAAAAAAGGATTTTCTTGATACAACCTTAGACTTTTCCAACATTAACGTTGCTGATAGTCAGGACTTACGCAACTGGCACATTGGTAAGGTGCGTCAGATATCAATAATCTGTTTATTTGCAGGATTTATGCAGTCTGACGTGGTTGGTGAGCTTGCCGAACCACACCCTACAACAGATTTTTAGTGTGACACGCAGCTTTAGTCCTAATAGTATCAGCAACGCTGGATATAAGTTTCACTAAGTCTGGCTAATTACTTATGATCAGTTTGGTTTAGTTGGTAGTTGCTTTTTTCAATTACTCATTACCAAACCAAACAGATATGATCAGTATTCAGACAGACACAAGATTAATTCATCTTCCGTTGGAAAATGAATGTTCTTTGGACACCTGGTGCAACTATTCCTGTGACTTGATTGATATATTTTGTGACATCAGTATTCACTGTTGTACCAGTTTGATCAATACTAGCAGTGGTAGCTGGATTACCACTAAAGAAGTTGATAGTAGAAGCACCTGAATCTTGGGCTGAACCAATAATATTGCTAGTATCACTTTGACCATTAGTGTCATTATCTAAAGCCCAGTTGTTCGTGCCTGTAGTGCCATCTTCAGTAATCACAATTTTGTCAGCGTTCAAAATCACATTACCTGAACCAGCTTGGGCATCAGAAATATTTGTGTACCGAATTAGGTACTCAATAATATTGCCTGGTGCTGGAGTTCTGAGTACATCAGTAACAGTTGAATTAGGATCAATACCATTGACAGCAGGTGTAGACTCAAAATCATCTTGACCTGTACCAACTGCTGGACCAGTTCCTTGTAAAATTCGTGAGAGTTTTACCAGTTTCAAGTAACCAGTGTATACCCGGTCAATAGTGGTATTTGTTGTTGTAGTACCTGCTACATCAATTGTGGCAGTGATGGGGACTGGGAAGCCAAATTCTGTATCACCTCCATACTGGGCGATAGTATCAGTTGATAATGGAGTACCTGCTGGTAAATTAACTTCTACACCATAATTAATAGTTGCATTAGGAGCAACATTTGGGATTGTAATTGGTGTACCAGCGGTGGTGAAAGTTCCTGTTCCTTGATCGTAGGTATAGATAATAGATTGGGCATTATAGGTAAGAGTTACCTGTGTTCCATCAGGCAAGTCTAATTGATTTGCTGGTGCGGTTGGCGCTAGTGTGATATCACCTGGGCTGGTACCACTGTTCTGAAGAGTATTAGTGAACCCAACTGACTGCGGATCAAGTGTAGAACCCGGTGCAGTACCAGCAGGAACAAGGGCTGATTTATTGGTGAAGTCATCATTATTATCAGTTGGACCAATGGCATCTGGTACACCCTGTGGCCCGTTGAGAACTGATGCTGCTCCAACTACTACTACATCGAAGACGTTGGCTTCACCACCTTCACCAGTACCAGTATTATTGTTGGCTGTATCTGTTCCCGTTGCTGCTAGTTCTGCGTCAGTTACTAAGCCATCAGTAACATTATTAGTTATATCATCGGGAAGACCATCAGCATTCGTATCTGTACCAACAGGAGGTGTAGAACCATCGAAGTTACTGGGATTTTGGTCACCGGATTCATCGTAAACTGGGAGATTATTACCTGGTGTTTGACCAAATAATTGGGCGATATTGATGACTTTTAATGGTGAAGTCGCAGTTGGCATCGCTAACTGAATCGAAAAACCATTGACTGTTGTACCAGGAGCAATGGAAGTTATGGTATTGGTTTTGTTGATAAAACCAACGCGGGTGATACCTGCCAAGGTATCAGCACCTTGTAAGGGGAAGCGTTTCCATTGTGCTGCATTGGCATTAATCGTTGCGGCATCAGATGTGGTATAAACTGCGTCCCAACCAGTAGGCGGAGTGGGTGCTGCTGCTAGTTGTGTACCTGCGGGAATGGCATCAGAAACGAGGATATAAGAACCATCAGCAGTGTCAACATTGATGGTTGTACCGGCTAAAGGTGCTGGCGTAATACCACTGCCAGTGATATCATTGCTTTCTACGCGCAAACCTAAATCATAGGTTAGTGTGTCATCTGTAATATTATTTACAGTTGCATTGTTATCGTAATCACTACGCACTTTGAGAATGGTAGCTAATGCGTAAGTTTTTGCTGTGACACCAACTTGAATATCCTGAACGGCGCTGGCTTCCCGTGTCCCGTTGATGGGTGCGCCAGCTGCTTCATTAGTAGTACCATCGGGGTTATCTACTGTGTATACGTCACCACCATCTGGGATGCGAAGTTGGTTTTGAGCATTACCAGGGGTGTTACCTAGGGTAACTCCAATAGAGTCACCGGTTTGAGCGCCTGCTTGTACAGTTATTGGCACACGAACCAATACAGTGCCGTTAGGAGCAACTGAGGGTGTGATTGCCTCTGTATTAGTAATTTCTATCCAAGTTGTGCCGCCGTCAGTGCTGTATTGGAGATTATTAGCTGTAGTAGCACCGGGTAAGGTTCCTGATACTGTACCCGGACCAGTGGTGGTGGCTAAGTTAGGAATACGGAATGTGGTCGGGTCGTTACCAACGTTGGTGACGGTGTAGGTGTAGATTAATAGGTCTCCAACTCCTACAGTTCCACCGTTGTCATCTACTATTCCTGCGGCTGAAACGGTAATACCTGCGACTTCTGCAACGGTGATGGTGACGGTGTTGGAGGTGGTATTTAAGGTTGTTCCTGGGCTATTGGGGTCTTCGTAAGTTGCGGTGGCGGTGTTGCTAATAGTTTCACCTGCGGTAGTTCCTTCTGCCATTGCAGGTGCTAGTAGTTGGAAAGAACCATTGGCTAATAATGCGATCGCAACTAAAGAACGGTAAAACTTGGATGTTTGATACTTCACTGTTTCTTACGGGATGTATTGAATATTTATTGTTGTTTCCGTTGGCTACTGACTGGAAGCGCGTTTAATTTGATGACTCAAGGCCATTCAATGTCAACAAGCTCCGAAGTAATCAGACATTAAGTCACTAGTCGCATAACTGAATCAGTTACTTGAATAAAACTGCCAATACTGACATAGCTTCTTTAATGCACATACTAAAAAGATATCAATAGCTTTTAGATAATTTTGTAACCATATAGTAATGGAAAAATATCATTAATTGAGCTATTCACATCTCAAGTATCTAAATATAAATACTTGGAGGTTGTGCTGTTGTCAAAGCTGCTTTTTTCACCTGACAACCTAAGAAGATTTAGGTGGTTTTGCTACTGCTGTATGACATCATAACAATAATAAAACAGTGGTGTATAAATATAAAATATTTTTTATGTAAAAATTTGAAACCTGCCTGAGCTTGACAAAATCGTAGATAACCACGGATAGCATTCTGTAACACTATCTATATAGTATTACTTAACTCTTATGCCTTTACTGAGAGGGGATAAACAACATAAGAATTGCTTGATGGAGAAGACGTAAAAGTAGTCTGGCTAAAGGTTTAATGTATTTAATCTAAGCTTCGTAATTATCACTTCATAACCTATAATTAACCGAGAGATATGCAATATTTTGTACTAAAAAATACATTTATTCTCCGATTAAATATTTAAACTAACAGGTTCTCAGATATTATTTTTACTTATACTGGGATGTGATTTAATGTTGTCTACGCACAAGTACTAACAGTAGAAAATATACGGTCGTATTCAAGCTGGTTGTTTGCATTTTACACTGTAACATACTAGTGTTACAAACATGGAACTATTTGTAGTTAAATAGCAATTGCTACACTCGCCGTAGCGATCGCTAAAAGCTTAAAAAATACCTATATTTTTTGTAAAAATACAAAAGATATCCGCTTAAAAAATGCAATTACGAGTAAACCGTGCCTTTTGCCTTAATTAATCCAGGTGTGTTGGAGTTTGACGCTTCTCAACAACCGGATTTTTGATTGCTTGGGCTGCAACCATGAATTCAGGCACATTAATAACGCCCCGAAAGCAAAAATCGCGCAGAAGTTGCCATCCTCTGAGAGTCAAAAACTGTTCACGCATATTTGGCCTAGCGGCTGGATAGAGTTGTCTCCAAAGCAGAAGATCCCTACGAGTCAGACACCAATCATCACAACGGTACTGTTCTACCAAAAAACCTGCTTTTTCAAGTAGTGCAAACACATCCTCCTGACTAAATGCATGGAGGTGATAGGGATCTATATGCCGAGTTTCACCGAGTGGGGCTGACAGTAGCAACTTACCTTCTGGAAGCAGAAGATAGCGGAGACGATCCAGAAATTTGTCAGGATGGAGGACGTGTTCTATCGTCTCAAAAGAAACAATAACATCAAAATGCTCCTTCCACTCGAAAGCAAGAGCATCAGCACAAACAAATTCTACATTATTCTCTTGATAGTGCTTTCTGGCATATTGTACCGTCTCTGGGCAGATATCTACACCTACCACAGCGATCGCACCAGCACGACGAAGCATCTGACTACCGTATCCTGTACCGCAAGCAATATCCAGAACCCTTTTCCCTTTTACATAGCGTGCTGCGGTTTCATAACGCCGGAGATGGATCTCAAAAAGCTTTTGACTAGCCGGATCATTTGGTATCTGTTTAGGAATGAGGCGTTCCCAGGTAAAAGGAAGACTTTCTGAATCTGTAATCGGCTGAATAGGAACATCGTGTTTATAGTTCATCGTTCTACCTACTTATCTAAAACATTCAAGTCCACTTTTTGTAGCCATTCCTGGGTGCGTCGCATTCCCTCCTCCAAATCAATTTTTGGTTTATAGTTTAATAATTTCTCGGCTTTAGCAACCGAATAAGCATAGGGGCGAGTGATAAAATCTAAAGTCTCCGGCACAATATCAACTTTCTTACCTAAAAGCTTCTGTCCTTGATAGCGCAACTGAATTAGCAGTTTGAGTTCATTTTTAGGCAGAGAAGAAGGTACCGGCAACCCAGCAATATCAGCTAAACGCGTAAAATATTCTTGCCAAGAAGTCTCTTGTCCATCAGTAATATTAAAAACTTCTCCATAGGCCTCTTTTTCCATAGCCAGAAAGATCGCATCTATGAGATTGTCCACATAGAGATGATTTATCACTCCCTGTCCATTGTTTGCCAACAGAAATATTTTTTGGCGCATCATTACGAGTGGTCGGACTACCCAAGGATAGCTCCTAGGCCCGTAAACATCTCCTGGTCTGAGGATAATAATATTAAAATCAGGTGGCGAATTGAGTTGCAAAAGTTCTTTTTCACTTTCTATTTTTGTCTGACAATAAGGATGATTCTCAGCAAAAATTGGACCGGATTCAGTGACATAATTGGGATAGTTATAACCATAGACTAGAACACTGGAGAGATGAACAAAGGTTTTGACACCTGCATTCTTAGCAGCTTTAGCTATATTAACTGTTCCACCAACATTGACCTCACGAAAATCCTTGAGTGACCCATGTTCTTTGACAATAGCAGCCGTATGTAGAACTATATCCACATCTTGGCAAGCCTTTTGGACAGCAGCAGGATCAGTGACACTACCAACAATTACCTCAGCGCCTAGTTTTTGCGCTTTTTCAGCTTGAATTTGGGAATGTTGCAGCCCACGGACTTTCATTCCTTTTGTGAGAGCAAACTCAGTAGCGTGCAAACCGATAAACCCACTGATTCCAGAAATAAGCAGCGTTTTTTCAGAAAGGTTCATAGAACTTGTAAAAATTTAATTTTCTTGCAGATTTAAATTAATTTTCTAGAGAACTCCACAAAAAAGATGATCCAATTTCACCAAATCAAAGCGACTTTTCTTCCCCCTGCTCCCTGCTCCCTGCCCCCCTGCCGTCACAACGACGGGATATTTTTTTAGTTGGAAGTCTCCTAGAATTGAGCGACGTTCTACTCAACCCTCTAACCCCTACACTCTTTTCATTTCATAAAGGAACGGTTTTATCTGTTCAGGGCTGGAGTAATATTGCATATTTCTTAAATTCAACAAACAACGGAAATAACCTTTCACAACCGCATAGGGTTGTGTGTGCTTAGTAGCTTCAAAAATATCAGGAAGATATTGGTGAGAGAGATAAGGATACCGATGATGCACTTGCTGATAATTAATGTGGCTCCATAACCAATTCATCAAAGGGTTTGTTAATACCACCCAACTGTCAACTTGTAGTTGGTCAGCTTCAAGGTTCTTGTACTCATCCTCCGTGTCAGCTTCCAGATCAATGCTTTTTTGAGCAACAGGTGAAAGAGCAGCTACAAAAGCATAATGATCGCATAAAGAACGGAAAGAATATACAATTGGCGCTAATAGAAACGTGGGAATTACTGTATATGAAAGAGAAATCCCTACTAGTGGCAGAAGATAAAAATAGAAAGCCGTAACTAATCCCACAAAAAAAATATCTTTTAGACCTCGATACGCCTTACTCCACTTATGAGAAAATACAGCCAATAAATGAGATGCAACTATTGTATAGTGATCATAAAGAGCGATTAATCCTCCCATCATAAATGCATACCAAAAAGGGTGGTTATGCAATCTTTCCTCAGGATCTAGTCCTGGTTGATGAGTGTAACGATGATGGGTTAAATGAAAATGCCGATTGGCATAAAAAGGGAGCAATAAAACTAAAGCAGTCATGATTCCACCACAGAGGTCATTCCAAAACTTACTTTTAAATAACACTCCATGAATACCTTCATGTGCAATAACTGCAATACCTGTTAGCAGCAAGCAATTAAATACTGCCAAAACCATCACAAATGTCCACTTAACGACCAGATGTGCTGGTTGAGGATGAACCTGGAAGTAAGCATCAATTGCGGTGACACCAATCTGGGCTAAAGCAAAGGAACTGATGAGCAGACTGATCAATAAAAGTGATTTGAACAGATTGTCTAGCTGAGGAATTACCTGTTCAGCGGGTTTAGGAATTTTGAATTCTTTCATAAGTCAACTTCTAGGAATGGGGAGCATCTCACTTCCGGGATTTTATTTTTTGTGAGATGCCTGCGATCGCTAATTAGTGCAATGAATCAGGTAGCAGACCGAGAAAACTGCTCAAAGCCCTGAATATTATTTTGGATGGCCTGACTAATCGAGCCACCTGAAGCCATAACGCGCATTTCGCGGTTAACCGGCCACAGATAGTCAATATCTTGAAAAAACCGCCGCAATTCTGACAAGAGACGTTGATGAGACTTAAATACAGCATGAAAACCTTCATGTTCATGACAGAAGCATTTCTCTATCCAAGAGAGAGCTTCTTCAGTAGACATATCAAATAGAGGAGTTTTTAGTATTTTGTAGATCAAAGGCATAATCAATAGTTTATCTGGATAAAAGCTCCCGACTGCAACTCCAGACAACGTATTGAGAACAGTTAATTGCATCATGTAAATTGACAAATTAGCCATGAATTTTTCATAGGCTGTTGGCTTGGGGAAGTCCTTATACAAATCGTGAGCAATCAATTGAGAAGTGGTAGTATGGAAAGATTCATCTAAGAAATGATAATGAGAAACGGCTAGGGGAACAGGAATAAACTCACCTTTTTTTTCTAACTTTTTGAAATACTGGGAGCGACTATATTCTGTAAGTTTGAGAATCATATTAGCGATGAAGCGTAAGGTATAGTACTGGGATGCCAAAAAAGGTGTACTACCCCAATTGAAACTAAATAAATGTCGCATAATTCCAGGTGATAAACGCCCAATCATTCCTCCTTGCATTAGCTGAGATTCTTTTCCTGAGAAAGGGTTGCCAATGATAACATCACCTAGCAGACCTATCTCAGTCATATTTGCAATAGTGCGAAAAGCCTTAATATGATAGCGTTCCTGAGAAGTTTCCATATCTAATTCATGGCAGAGAGTTTCGTAGCCACCTAGACCATAAAAAACGCTGCTGGTGATTTGATTGTAAAGAGCAGTATTAGTTTCACTAGCAGCAGTAAGGTTATAACCTCCAACCCAAAAAAGATGATTAAGGGCAATTTTTTGGGTTGAGGAAGCTGCTTCGTAAAGTGGAGTACCGTATAAAAGTGAAAGCTCAGGTTCACTCCAATAATAATCTCTGTCTCTGCTATAGTTGAAGTTATTTTTTAGCTCTGTTATTTTCTCCGTGTAATCGGATTCAGTATTATTTTTATAGTTGATTTCATTCAATTTTAAATGCTTTTTAACTTTGTCTTCAAGAACGGCAGAAGATACTTCATCTGTTTCTACTTGTTTGATAATCTCTGTCATAAATACTCCAAAAAAATTATCAAGAAGAAATATTTACAAACCTGTATCCCTTCGGGACACTTTGTGAACACGGAGCGTGCCGGAGGCTATAGCATTTCCGAGTAATCGCTCAAACCCTAGATTCTTTCCTTCAGATCCCGTTAGGGATACGTTCCACTCAGAATGAAAAATTATACCTTTTCCAACTTTTCAAACACCCTCTAATTGTTCACCGATGTTTACTGTTTGGTAGATAGCATGACATCAAAATCAGATATTATTGATTTTCCCGCTGCTAATAAATCTGAACTCCCCCCTAGACCCCCATTGAGGATGTTATCCTTGATATTGCTTCCGAAGATATCAGCACTACCACCAAAACTAGATATTTCATTTTGAATCTCATGCTTTAGAGACCCGCTCAAGTCTTGTAGCTTTCCTGATACCAAACTTTTCCCTAGCATCCCATCAATGATGTGATCCTGGAAATGGCTGTCGAAGATATCTGCACTACCACCAAAACTAGATATTTCATTTTGAATCTCATGCTTTAGAGACCCACTCAAGTCTTGTAGCTTTCCTGATACTAAACTTTTCCCTAGCACCCCATCAATGATGTGATCCTGGAAATGGCTGTCGAAGATATCAGCACTACCACCAAAACTAGGTATTTCATTTTGAATCTCATGCTTTAGAGACCCGCTCAAGTCTTGTAGCTTTCCTGAATTAGAGTCGAGCTTGGCTACCCAGCTATCTACAGACCCAGCATTGATACCCCCTAAAGATCCCTCAGTAGTTCCTGTCACGAATACATTACCCGCCTGGTCAAGGGTAACACTAGTGGCGACATCAGACTTAGAAGTTCCAAACTGTTGAATCCATAACTGTTTACCGTTACTGTTGAACTTAGCTGCCCAGGCATCATTAGAACCAATATTCTTTCCTCCCAAATTGTTGTCAGTATATCCAACAAGAAAGATATTGCCATTTAAATCAACCTTCATATCCAAGGCAGCATCATTACCATTAGTACCAAACTGTCGAGTCCACAGAGAATTACCATTGCTGTCATATTTGGTAATCCAAGCATCTTCAAACCCGATATTCTTTCCCCCCAAATTACCTAAAGTCCATCCTGTTATGTAGACATTACCCTGACTATCTGTATCAATTCCCTTAGGAAATTCATAATCCTTAGTGCCGAACTGTCGAATCCATTCCGACTGACCATTGTTGTCATTCTTGGCAACCCAGACATCATATAAACCAGAATTTTTTCCACCTAAGTCACCCATTGTCCACCCTGTAGAGTAGACACTGCCATCATTACTGACAGCAAGACTGTAAGCTTCGTCAAAGGCGGAACTGCCAAACTTTTGAAACCATTGCTGGTTGCCACTGCTGTCATACTTGGCTACCCAAGGATCATCTGTGAAGACATCAGGCTGAAAAAAAAGTCCTCGCTGTTGTTGCTCGATGGAGAATCCTGTGAGGTAGACATTGCCATCCTGATCGACTTTCATGTCAAAGGAGGCATCAACAAGCTCATTCCCAAACTGTTTCATCCACTGTTGCTTGCCACTACCGTCATACTTGGCTATCCAGATATCATAATTTCCTTCTCCTTGGTTAAATCCCCCCAAATTGCCTTTTGTCATTCCTCCCAGGTAGAAGTTACCTTTGTTATCAGTGGCGACGCTAGTAGCAAAGTCAGACTGGGAAGTTCCAAACTGTTTAATCCACTTTTGATTGCCATTGTTGTCATACTTGGCCACTAAGACATCATTAGACCCAGCATTGGCTGCTCCTAAAGAACCACCTGTAACTCCAGCCACAAATAGATTGCCATAAGGATCTGTGGCTGAACTGACAAGGGAATCAAAACCACTAGATCCTAATTGTTGAGTCTTCTTGAGGACAGGCGCAGGTGGTGGAGTGTAGCCCTCATACTGGAAATATTTGCCATCAAGACTTAAATGATAACTTCCAGGCAAAAAAGCAATGAGGTCAGGTACAATTCCGTGTTTCCAAAATATCGCCGTACCCAGAGGAGATTTTACTAGTTGGTAGTCTTTTGAGCGGCCGTGTAGTTGAATAGTATCTTGCTTAGGGTTGAAGTCTAAAATTGAAGCAAATTGCTTAAAACCGAAGTTGAGTCCTTTCGCATCGGTATAGTAGGGCTGTTTCCAATCACCAAGAACAAATCTATCGCTCCAGTTAAATTGACTACCATTTTGCAGAGCCATTAAGTCGCTATCACCCAGCATGATATCAATTTGCAATTGATCGGGATGATTATCACCAGGTTGCAAACCAATTAAGGTATCATTTCCAGAGCGACCCCACATGAATTCACTATCTTCGCTTTTCAAAAGCAAGTCGCTACCAGGAGTAGTTACATTTATAACTCTTAAACTGGTGGCATTGATTTGGCTTTCCAACTGGGTCAATATATCTTCCATGTGTTCCAAACTGGAGTTTTGAGTGCTGACCGCTGACCGAAAAATTTTAGATTTTGGATTTTAGATTTTGGATTGGGAATTTTCGGTACAAGCCCCGCCTCTTCAGGGCAGAATTAATCCAAAATACTCGCTGCGCTGCGTACACTTCGCTAACGCCAATCTAAAATCCTCAAGCTCCACCCTAAAGTGTGGAGTAAATCCAAAATCCAAAATCGTAAATCCAAAATTGATTGACGGCTGCTTGTATAGTCAATGAAAAATTAAACGGCTGTCAGGTGCATATAAGCGTATGAGAATCTAGCACTTTCGGGAACCAAGCAAAATATTTTATCGCCTCGTTCAATTTTTCCTGAAGACATCAATTCCTCTAGCATCACGAAGATAGAAGCTGAACCTGTATTTCCTTTTGTGGTTAGATTGGTAAACCATTTATCATATGTAATATGCATTCCAATATCCGCCATTTTGTCATAAAGTTCCTGTCTAAAATATTCTGATGAGTAGTGAGGTAAAAACCAATTGATGTCTTCGGCTTTGAGGTTGTATTTGTCTCGAACTTTTGCTAAACCTTTTTGACCATAATCAATAATATTTTCTCCTAGAAGTTTGGCATCCTGTTTGAGAGCTAAATAACTCTGTTTCCATACGTCTTCTAGCTTTTCGACATCTCGCCAGCCTTGTACAGAACCATCTGCTCTTTTCACACATCCCATATACATACAAGTTTCCAGAGAATTTGCAAAAGAGATATAATCAATCCAATCTATTTTTAGGGAAATACCATCTTGACGAGGTGTATTTGTGATCAAAACTGCTGTGGCTGCATCAGAAAGCATCCATCTTAAAAAATCTTTTTCAAAACCTATGACTGGTTTGTTTTCTAATTCCTGAAGTTTTGATTCTATTTCCGATTGAAAGTATGCTGCTTTTAACAAATTTGATGCGAGTTCGGAGCCAGTTGTGACAGCATTTTTTGTCAAGCCAGATAACACGTTCATATATCCATACTTGAATGCAGTTACTCCTGAGCAGCAGACACCACTTGTAGATACAACTTCACAAGGGGGAGATTGAAGTTCTCCATGCACCATCAGAGCATGATTAGGAATAAGTTGATCTGGAGATGATGTGCCACACACTAAACACTCAATTTCTTCAAGGGGCAAATTAGAATTTTTGGCAAGAATACGCACTGCCTCAGCCGTTAAGTGGGCGTTAGTGTGAGTTGGTTTACCAGTTTTTGGATCTATAGCATAGTGTCGAGATTTTATGCCGTTGTTTTTGAGAATGCGATTTTTACAGCGAGAAGGTTTGTTATTGATTAACCCAAGAACATTTTCAATTTCTTCATTATTTACGGGTTGATTAGGTAAAAAAGCGCCTAAACCTGTGATGTATGCTGAAGCCATAATCTTCTCCAAATAAGTTGATTAAAAATCAAATTAACAAAGGTAATTTTTGGCAATTAAGGAGTTATGATGCACTTCTAACCCACAGCAGATGGGGATTTGAGGAGTTGAACATAAGACGCTATTTGTTTGTTGAGCAGTGGAGCTAAGAAAAATTGAATGATGGTGGAAACTAGAAGGACAATGGGAATAGCAAATATGAGTTGGAATGCAAAGATGCAGATGATTGGTAGTCTGCTCCAACTTCCTTGTTTGCCAAATAAACGAGCGATTTTAGCCCAAGGACGATAAGCCATCCGGCCGATTAGTTCGGGAATGACATAGCGGTGATTGACTTCAACTGCATCTAGACCTTTGAGTAAGGGCTGATTTGAGCGATCGCTTTGCCCGCCGTAGGCATCGCTACACCCATCGCTCAACGCGGGGAGATTGTTGGCTATTTGCTGGCCGAATCGTGATAAGTCATCAATTGTGCGATCGCTTACTCCTCCTGGAGGTAAGACCCCCCAAAGCCCATTTTTTTTCCCAGTCAACAGTAATCTGGGTGTACTAATAAATGTGGCTAAAGGTTTACCTTGGTGAGTAACAACCACATTATCAACATGAATACCCCCCACATCAGCAATCATTTTCTTCATAGTTTCTGAGGCTGAGTGCCACATATTTCGACACACCAATAACGTCATAACTTTCGTATTCTGTAAAACTTGGGCATATTTAGATTTTAAAAAGCCCTGAATTGGTAAAGATGGCGACAAAAACCAAACTTGATAAGCAATAATCACTAAATCAAATTTATCATCTTCACTAAATTTCGGTGGATAGATTTCCGGTGGTTCGTTGTTAATACATTCTGGAAAAACATCAAAAAATTTAAATAAACTCCAAGGATAAGGATAATCAATCTT
This sequence comes from Anabaena sp. WFMT, assembly GCF_051781005.1. NCBI lineage: Bacteria > Bacillati > Cyanobacteriota > Cyanophyceae > Nostocales > Nostocaceae > Anabaena > Anabaena sp. WFMT. The sequence continues at coordinate 129,745 of NZ_JBPWOA010000052.1, forward strand.
TGCTTTAATACACTCCCAGTGAATTTCAACTTCTGGGATACTGAGACACTTCGTAAAAGATTTTATTGCTCGATCCACATCTCCCGAATGTGAATAATACACTATTAGTAAACGTTTCATAACTGTTAATATTAGTAACTGAAAAAAAGAATCAACTTATCATGATTACAACACAGTTTCATTCAGCATTTTTTCTTCTTTATCTGGAGATTATTGTTTAACAAACCTCTGATAATTGGCTAGGTTAATCTGCATTGAGTTGATTTGCTGTAGCGATTCCTGTCGTACCTGTAAATAAGCAGTGTGAGCTTCAGTCATCAGAGAAGTGTTTTTACTGTGCTTTTGGTAGAGAGGATTACTGAAATTGGATTGTTGATTTTTCAGTTGAGTAAATTTGTCCATTAATTAAATCCCCATTCTGATCGCTTTAATTCAGGACTTATGCAACTGGCATATTAGTAGGGTATATCAGACTCAACAGATTTTTAACATTTGACAGACCCTGAAAAATATTGAGTGTAACGCTTGCATAAGACCTATAATTTAGATTATTTTTTCAAAACATAGCAAAGATATTCTTGGTCTCCTTTCATAAATGCTTCATACATCGGAGTTCCTTGGCATCCAGCAAACCAGTTTGCTACTATATGTAAATATTTAGGGAGATACTGGTTAATTATTGCCAACTTGCGTTCATTTTCCAAATCCATAGCTTTAATAACATTGGCAGTAATCTTTTCTAGGTTTAAAATTTTGAAACCAGATTCTTGTAAAAGTTGTGTAGTCTTATCAATCTCGTCTTTTGGTCTAAAGTCAGCAAATAAAAAGTAACCATTTGTACGAATAACTCTAAAAGCTTCCGCAAAAAAGCGTTTTCTTGAACCGTAACAATGTGATGATTCAACATTAACGAGAACATCAAAAGAATAGTCATTAAATGGTAAAAATTCTGCATCTCCTAATTGAAAATTTAGTTGCGGAACAGAATGATTTTTCTGACAAAAGGCAATATTGCTTTCCGAAAAATCAACCGCCGTCATTGTTTTTGGATGTAAATAACGCATCATGTATGAAGAGCCTCCTCCACGCCCACATCCTACTTCAAGAACATCTAAGCCTGTTAATGAGATAGAATTTGCCACATGATGATAGAGTTGAATGCAATAACGTTCCTCTTCTTCATAGCTGCTTAATTTTAACTGTTTAGCATCCGGTTCCAAATCTGCATAACCATAGTTAATAAAAGTAATTTTTATCTTACTAAAATTAGATGCAAAACGGTTATACCACACCTTCCAAAACAATCTTCTTAAAGGATAGTAATTGGGGCGAGCTATGAAATTATTTAAACTATTTTCTGGTGTAGAAATGAAATTATTGAACATTTGCTTAACTCCAATTAATGGGTGATATAAAATTGTCAACTAATAATCAAATGTTTGCAAAAGCATAGAGTATTGAAAAATTCTTTTTTGGCTAATCAAAAAAGACGACATCAGAAAGTTATCAATCGCCTAGATTTGCTTTGAGAGAAGCAAAATGTTTTCCACCTAGTTCTATTTTTTCTGCTAGACAACCATTTTTTAATCTATCAACTAGATACTCCATATCGCGAGCAATAAAATTTGTACCATGATCCGGTTCTATTAAACTAATTAAGTTGATATTTTGTGTTGATTGATTAGCTAAGTTAGAAAGACCTAAAAAATTTAGCACTCCTGATTCATATGTTCCGCAGGGTACAGAAGGATGATTAACTCCCACACAGTATTCATCCTTTTGAAACCAATCAAATGCAGGATAGCCATGAAAATGAACAATTGGCGCACCATTTTGAATTAATTCCGGTGTATACAAAGCAGCAGCCATGCTAATTGCCAACATGACATAGATATCATAAGAAGGTTTAATATCTAATTTTTGGGACTTATTCCCTAAAGGTAATTGCAGTTGTAAATTATCTTTTAAACCAATACGAATGATATCTTGCTCAATCTTTAAGTCTGTTTTATTTGAACCTGAACGAGAGCTTACCAGCCAAATGTCAGGAATTTGCTTAAATACATATTCTCCAGCAATAATGATTTTAATATAACGTCTACCTGCTTGATTTCTACGAATTTCATTACTACTAAATCCAGGAACAGGCAATAAGTTTTCCCACTCATTAGTATTAATTTCTGGTTTTCCTATATAACAAGGAGGTTCAGCATAAGCTACAAAACCATAGGAAACTCCTGTCCTACCATTGACAATAACATTGACAATATCTCTGTGGGACTTTCTCTTAATAACTTCAGCCAGTTTAAACCCTGCTGGAAATAGGCCAGTTGAGGCTAATTCTTGGCCTAATTTAACTAATTTATGAGCATAATTAGATATAGAAGGATTATACTCTCCTATTTGAAATCTACTCATTAATAGTGGAGCAATGGGGACGAATATTTTAGGAATTAGTGATTTATAAACGAAATTATTTATTTCATGTTTAGAAAAAATAGAATCAGAAAGATTCATATTGAGAATAGAAATATTCTCAGTAGATATGCCAATTACAATTTCAGAAAAAGTTTTAATTAATGTATTAATGCCGATGCTAATTTTTTCTTGATACTGGGTTGATGGATTGATAAATCTATGATCTATTTCGCCAAGAATGATTACTTGAGTGTTTGCTGGATCTTCAACATATTTAGCTGCATGATCTTCAGCCCAAGTACTTAATTTAGCAATTTGGACGACAGACATTTTTTGCTGATTTAGCAGCCAGGGATAAGATAAAACATAAAAAGTCTCAGCTATAAATATTCCTAATTTTCTCAGCCAAGAATTAGGTCTTGCCACATCTATTACGGCGTTAATTTCGGCTTTTACTCCCCTAATTTTTAAAGATTGATTCCAGTTAAATAGTGGGATTTTAATATTATATAAAAAATCTGTTGTCGCTTCTTGCCAAGGAATAACAGCAACGCCAAATTCTTTTAATTTAACTGCTAATTCCTGACGAAATTTAATAATAGTGTGATGATGATAACCATAAGGTAAAGGTCTAAATGTGACACTAAGATTTTGAGCCATCAATTTTGGATCAATGATTGGTGGCTGATATTCTATAGGTGATTCACCAGCAAAACCACCAATTAATCTGCCGATAGTTTGCAGGCTAATTCCTTGACTTAGAGGTTCAGATGAAGATTTAGTGACGATATTCATTTCTTGCAATAACGCCAAAATATCTCCTTTATGCATGGCTATTTCTGCTTGTATTTCTGGTGTAATTACTTCCTTAGGAGAACGAATATTTAGTTTGTTATTTTCCACCCAAAATTGTACACCTTGTTGAGTAAGTTTGGCTAAAAGTTCGGATGCATTCATGACTAAATCTCCCAGATTTTAATAAGCTATAAAGCCTCAAGAAAAAGAAGACACTCCACTGAATCATGTTGTCTCTATTCTGGCGAAGTGTCAGTCTTAGAGGAGGAAAAACTTAAAAAACTTTATTGCTTACAGTTGCAAAATTTCTGATTGGGAATTTTCCAATTCTTCAGCTAATCGTTGAGAAAGTTCCTCAATTGTAGGGTAGTGCCAAAGATGGATAAGAGATAATTTCAATCCCAGGAATTTCTCAGCTTTACTCGCAAGAAGCATTGCTTGTGCTGAATCTAATCCATAACTATCTAAAGGTTCACGGATATCTATTTCTTCAGGATTGACTCCCATCATATAGGAAACATTAGAGACAAACCACCCTTGAATATCCGCTACTGAATAAGATGTTTTTGGCTGAGAATTGTCCATATGTTGATTCATTTTTATCCTGATAATGTTGTGGTATGTAAAATTTATTAATCAACTAGCTACTCGAATGCAAACATCATCTTTTACTACACATTGACAAGCTAGGCGAATATGTGGATTTTCAGGGGCTAAAATATCAAGTAGAATTCGCTCTTCCTCCATGACAGGAGAGAGATTTTCCATCCCACTCATAACTTCAATTAAGCAAGTTCCACAGACACCATTACGACAACTAAATAGAATCGAGTTAGGATATTCATCACATATCTGAATTAAGGATTGGTTAATTGGAACTTTAATAGTTTTTTGGTCGTCTTCAAAGTGAATAGAAGCTATCATTGTTTGCTCCAATTTTTCTATTTCACTAAACCTAAATTATGGCGGAGTAATTAACAGGTACTTTAATCATTACGCAACCTCTACAAAAGTTTGAATTTCCTTGGTCTCTAGACTATCTTTATACCGTTGATAGCGATTACCAAGCCTGCTTTCATTTAAGTCAAGTTCTAGTTGTTTGATGAGACGATAAATTTGCTGAGATTTATAATGCCAAGTTTTTTGTTCTAGAGATCCAATGATTTTTTGCCAATTCCGACTAATCTTCCGCCAAGAATTAATTAGTTCATTGAGATTTACTTGCTTATCAGATAATTCCGGATGGTGTAGTGTCATGCACAGTGCATTTAGCCCAACTCTGACATCAGTAAATACAAATCCTTCTTGACTTATATTTAACTTCTCCAAATAAGTTGCAAAAGCAGCTTGAATATAGTCTTCTACAACTTTCTGTAAAAAATAACGGATGAAAGCTTGAGCTTCCGGAGGAGCTTTCTTGTACAGTTCCATACCTAAATCAAAAGATGTTGTATAGTGGCGTGCCTCATCTGTTAAATGTGCTTTATTCAATTCCACAGCCAATGGCTCATATTCAAAGTTTTCCGGAGTATCAAATAAATAAGATTCAGCTTGTTTTAATTCCACATTAGCAACATATCTGTACAGCAGCCATAAACTTCCGAGTCCATTTTCTTGAACTTTATCAGCAGGTAGCATTCTGACAGCATCTCCAACTATAAACTGTAAAGTTCGATATATTGAAGTACTGTCTTTATTTTTTAATTGCTCTACTATTGTTTCCAAGTAATTTTTACCTTTTAATAGTAAAGACAAAGTTTCATGATGTTCAGAATCAAAGCTGAAACAAGTAGTTAAACTTTCCCAATCTGATTGAGGTATAGCTCTAAAATTTCCGAAGAAGAAGCCAGGCTCGTCAAATAAACCAGTAAATCCTGTTTCTCGGCAAACCATACTATATAAGGTTCTAAAAGACCAAATATGATCTAACTCTTCACTGGTTTCTTGATGAAGAATCATATACTCATCCGAATAGGGAACAAAAATTTTTTCAGCCACACTTATATTGGATATAAGAGTTTGGGATTCGCTATTGGCAACAGATTTATAAAAGTTAGCTAAGAATGCAGCAGATAAAATTGACTTCTGACGAGCATTGAAAGAATGTAAATGTTTACAGCCTGCTATTGGTAAGGTAATTATTTCTGGATGAGAGTACAGTTTTTCTCCTTTAATTCCTTGCTTATTCATAGCTATGGCGAGGAATTTTAATTCTAAAGGCTGAGTATGTGCTTGCTCAAAAAGCTTATTTTGAATCAGAGTAATTCGGTCATTGATTTTGACAGTATTCATCTGCATATCCTTATTGATTAGTAAAATCTATGTGTATCTAAAACCTGAACAATTACTACAAGTTTTTTATGAGGAATGCTAGGAAACTTGAAGATAGGCTATTAGAATTTCAAAAGAAATTATCTACTAGAAAAAAAGTGTTGCCATTATTTGAATTGCCAATCTCATAAATACATGATATAATATTTTCTATTAAATAATCCATCAATTGTTTACTAATTGAAGGCTGGGAAAATACAAAATTTAACAGCATTTTCCCTTGGAAACTAGCAGCATGAATCACAAACATACCTCCATATAAAGCATGAGAACCAGCAAAGCTAATATCTTCTAGTTCTAATTCACCATAAATATTGGGAATATTTATCTTGCCAATATTAGAAACTGAAACTGTAGCGGCTACTTGTTTGGGAAAGAAAAAACAAAAATTTATGAGTTGTTTGGCAATTAATGGCATACTGAAAATATCACCACGCTTGATACTAGTTTCTAAATTATGTTTTACTAACCGTGCTAATTCCCAGAAAGATGTGTGCGCTTTTATAGTGTAGAATTGCATCATAGAAGTAGCCATAATACCTAAATCTGATTCACTAATTTGAGGTTGTAAACGCCTACGTAAATCAAGATATGATAAGCAATTTACGTTCATACTTTTTTGATTAGGTTTGATAATTTTTCTGGCTACTGTGAACATGAGTATGGCACATAAAGCACTATATACTGTGACATTTTCTCGCCGACATTTATCAATAAACTTTTGGGTTAACTCTGGCTCAATTTGTCTATGGATAATTTGAGAAATCCGTTCAGGAATAGATACATATTTCTCAAATCCTAATGTTTTTGGTCGGTAGAAAAGCTTTTGAATCCCAATTTTTAACGACAATAAATTACTGCTTATATATCCTCTATAATCTTGTGCATATTTGGTGATTATGCTTTCAATAGGTGGTAATGATTCCAAGCTAATAATTGGTTGAATTGTGTCGCCGGAGGCGAGTCTTTGATAATAATTTAAGATTTGTGAGTGAAGTTGAATGCTTGATAATCCGTCTGCGATTGCATGGTGCAAAGTTGTAATGAGATAACTAATTTTTTGATCCCCCAGGATAGGAGCTAATACAACTCGCATTAGGCATTTGCTACTATCAATTTCCTGGTTCATCTCTTCATTAACTACTTCTTGCCATTGTGTCTCATCTAAAGGATTAATAACTCGCAAAGCAATTTTTTCTGTACCCGCAGTTTGAAAGTAGAGACAATTTTCAAAATCTATAATTCGGGAATTTAGACGAGGATGACGATATTGGAGAATGTCTAGAGATTTTCTAAGAAACGCTTCTTGGAAATTACCTTTGATACGACTAATAGTAACTAAATTCCAAGTTTTAGCTCGTTTGTTGAGAATTTCCATTATTTCTTCCAGACTTCCCAGTTTTCTGTTGTCTGGCATATTTATAATCCTTCTGGACGATATTGACTGTATTCATCTGGAATTTGTAGTCCCTGAATTTTTAAATTTTGAATGCGGTATAAAAATGTTGATCCTGTCATAATATGATCAGCAAGTTCTACGACTTTACGATTTTTTGGTTCAGATAAATAGGAGCCTCTGACCCAATCATTAAAGCTACCCATTGCTGGACCACACCAGATTTGATAATCAATTTCTCGACCTTTTTCACCAGTGTTAGACCAACGAGAAGATAGTCCTAAATACCAGCGGAAAATCAGAGCCATTTTTAGTTTAGGATTACTTGCTGCTTTGGTTAATTTATCAGGGTTGCGTTGGGATAAATAAGTAACGGTTTCTTGCCAAACTTCTTGTACAGTTTTTTTCAAAATCTGCTTTTCTAATTTTTCTTTTTCTACTGAAGGAATTTCTTCAATTGAATTATAGTTTTTGTAAAATTCTAAAAGTTTTTGAGCGCGAAGGGGAAAGAGGGTTCCTCTTTTAAGAACTTGCAGTTTGACTCCCATTTCAAACATATCAGCAGCAGGAGCCATCATGACATCAGTCATTTCCGCTTGAGCTAGTAATGCTTTGGTATATTGAGAAGTTTCTGCTTCAATACAGGATTGATTAATGGAGCCTGTGACTACATAGGCAGCACCCATCATAAAGGCAGCTAAGGCTGATTGCGGTGTAGAAATTCCACCGGCTACGCCAATTCTGACAGGGTTTTCATATTTATATTTATTTTGAATTTCATCTCGCAATTCTAAGATGGAAGGTAATAAACAAATGAGAGGACGATTATCTGTGTGTCCGCCAGAATCTGCTTCTACGGTGATATCATCAGCCATCGGAATTTTAGAGGCTAGAGTTGCTTGTAATTCGCTAATAAGACCTTGTTGAACTAATTGTTTGAGAATTTTTGTGGGAGCAGGTTGAAGAAATTTGCTGGCTACTTCTCGCCGAGAAACTTTGGCAATGACTTTATTTTTGATTTCAATTTGATTGGCTGAATTTAAATTTAGTCCAGCAACTCGATAGTAAACAATGTTGTCGGTTAAATCTAAAAATGCAGAGGCTTCTATGATTCTGATTTGGTATTTGAGATATAAATCAATGCTACGCCGTTCAATTGCTGGTTCGCTGGGACTATGGAGTAAGTTAAAAGCAAAAGGTTTTTGATCTAAGGCTGGTTGAATGCGATTAATTGCTGCTTCAACACGGGAAGGAGATAAACCTCCTGCACCAAATGAACTAAGAATTTTTTGTTTTCCTAGAGAAATTACCATTTCTTCAGAAGCAATTCCCTGCGCCATTGCACCTGTAGCATAGGCATATTTTACGCCGTAAAAATCTAGAAAACTTGGATCACCTAATTGTTGAATTGTTAAGGGAGGAACAGCCATAAGCATTTCTAGTTGGGCTGTTTTACCATTATTGGCATGAGATAAATTACCTTCATTGGTAATGCCAATTTGTCCTTCATACCTAACTATATAACAAGGTTTATTTAAATTCTTCAGTTTAATTTTAATTTCTTCGGCATTAAATGAAACAGTATTTAAATTACCTTGCCAAATTTGAGGATTGTTGATGAATAGGTGGGATAATCTGAGATGATCATGTTGGTGCAGGTTATTTTCTGTATTAAACACGTTAATAAACCTCTGATTTTAGGAATTTGCACGTAATCTAAGAGATAATTTTGGATTGACCCACGGCTTTATCCGTGGGATTTTAGCATCAAGAAATCATTGGTGAAGATGCTATAGCGGTTCTCGGTTGAGTGAGATACAAGAACTCCAACCCCCGCCTACAGCGCTGGTTCACCGCAAGCGATGAGGGGGCTATGATGTATTTCATTCAAGTGCATACCGCTATAAGATTTTGACTGGTTTTTGTGAGATTAATTTATTGTTATTCTTACTCAAGTATTTTTTTGTAAAATTCAATTTGCTGTTGAATTAAGGAATTTATTTGTTGTAGTGATTCCTGACGTGATTTTACTAAAAAGGTATGAGTTTTAGTCATAAGTGCATTATTGTTACTCAATTTCTTGTAGTGCCAATTAGATGGTTGAGAAGAAATAGATTTGAAAATTTTCTCTGGTTGTTTAATGGCAGGATTTTCTAGGTTAATTAAAGGCTGATTTTGTGGTTTTATATTAGTTTCCCGTTGATTTTTTGGCTGAGGTTCTTCTGAAGAGAGAGAATACAAGGGTGATAAATCTAATTCAACACGATGGCTGAGAAGTTTGCCTAATGCTCTGATAATTGAAGTATGATCATCTAATCCTCTGCGATTAATAGATACGGCTATGTGTTCTTTTTCTTTGAGGTGTGAGCTAATCCATCTTGAACAACTGCTACCAACACCTACTTCAATAAATATTCTGATATTGTCGTTGTAGACCCGGTTAATGAGGCGAGGAAAATCAAGTTGCTGACATAGGCATTTAGCAATGTTGTGTCCTATAGTATGGCTATTGAGTTTGATTGGTTCATATTCTGCGGCGGAATAAAAAATAGATGCTGATACGTTTCCAAGAGGTAAAGTGTTAATTTTTACTAGTTCATTGTACTCGGAGTGCATTGGCTCACAATGAATTACATGATTGATGGAAGTTGGAAAAGCATCACAATTTAGTTGTTGAATTATTCTTTGACAGGCCTTTGTTTCACCAGAGATAACAATTTCTTCTGATGTATTAATTAAAGGTATGTAGACGCGAGTTTCGTTTTTTATTGCTTCCTGGACACGGGATAATGGACATATGAGAACGTAGTTGCTCCAAAAATCTGAGGTTTGATCTTCTACGGGTAATTTCCAATATTGGCGAACTGCATTTTTGGGGCCGGATAATTGAGTTTTAAATAGCGGCGATGAATTCAAATAATCACTTGTTTCTTTAAAGCTAGTCCAAATACCTTGGGCTAACATCATGCTGGTTTCACCAAGGCTATAACCAAAGGCACATTGTGATTGTATTTGGAAATAATTTTTGAGTATTGCGGTCATGAGTCCAGCAAAGCCAACTTCAGATTCCAGCATTGCTACTGGATCATCTATTAATTGCTGTTCTAAGGCTTCTATTTCTATTTTTGATAATTTTTTTAAGCTGCGGGGATAGAGAATTTTTTCAATGTTGGCGGTGCGATTATAAACGCTATTGATAATTGGATCATCATAAATTTTGGGAAACAGCCGTAAGAGATTTCGCCCTACTCCGATGTAAGAAGTGAAGGAACCGGGGTAAACGAAAGCGACTTTACCTTTTTTGCCCTGTGGTTTGGCGGTAAAATAGCTCCCAAGGGGGGTTTGCCAGTCTTTTCCGGTATCAAAGGCAAGATTAACGCCTGAGATGGCGCGGTCTATTTCTCGTGTGAGTTCTTCTTGATTTCGTGCCAGAATTGCGATCGCATAATTTGCATAATTTGAATGTTGATGTTTCTGAAATTCTCTGAAGGTTTGGCTGGCCAGTTGAGAGAGAACAGGGGCCTCTTTGAGGGTTTGCTGGAGTGCGGTAATTTGGTTTAATAGGGAGGTGCGATTTTCCGCTGCGATCGCATATAAATAATAAGGAATCTGCTCTAAATATCTGCTCCTGCGTTCTATCTGGCTGACTTCCTCTGATAAAATCAAGTGTGCATAACTGCCATTTGCCTCCATGCTGTTAACAGCAGCTATTCTTTTATTCGTACCTGGTTCTATAAACCAAGGTTTAGATTCTGTAGCCACATAAAAGGGACTTCCACTCCACATATCCGGTTGTTTGGGACGTGACCAATTGGGAACTGCGGGAATGTAGCGGTGATATAAACACAGTGCTGTTTTAATTAAACTGATGATTCCTGAAGCATTATGAGTATGACCAATATTAGCTTTGATGCTACCTACCGCACAACTTAAGTTTGATTCCCCAGTTGTATAAGCTGTAACTAAACCTTGAATTTCCGTTTCATCTTGTTGGAGATTTCCACTAGCATAAACTTCCAAATAGCCAATATCTTGAGCTTGAATATCTGCGATCTGAAAAGCAGTCTGACAAGCTTGAGTAACTGCTTGCGGTTGATATGGGGAATTCTGCACCACACTCAAAGCATCAATTACTGCATATATGCAATTATTCTTTTGTTTGGCTGTTTCATGAAGTTGCAATACTACAGCGGCTGCACCTTCTCCTACTAAAGTAGGATCAGCATTTTGATCATAACTGAGAGTCTGCAAACCTGTAATATGATTTTTCTCGTGAGCAAAATCCATTGCTGCAACTAAAACAGCATCTACTTGTTTATTTATTAATAGTTTCTGTGCTAAATTCAAGGCTGAAAACCCTGAGTTTTCTTCAGCGAATGCAGGACTAGTCGCATCCCAAAGCCGAGAAATATAACTGGCTAGTTTATTTTGATAGTGACTTTGAGATTCAGTCACCATCACAACTGCAATTTTTGTCTCTGGATCTAATTTAGCATCTTTGAGAGCATTATTAGCTACCTGCAACATTAATTGTTGTTGAGAGGAAAGTTGATTGATTTCTGCGAATGGAATTGGTAATGATGGTGTATCGCCATAAGTCAGGGGTGTAAAATGTTGTTTGCCTTGGTAAATACTGCTTTCAAAAGCATCTAATCCAGAGCAATTACTAACGAAGCAATCCATTCCTATAATGGCAATTTTAGGAATTTTATTTTTCGGAAATTCTTTCATGCTTATTCTCCAATTTCGTACTAAATGAATATGGATTAAATGAACCGCAAAGACGCGAAGAACGCGAAGGAAGAAGAAAGAAGATAGGTATTATATAGCAGTTGTCAGTTGAATAATATTCAAATGTAATTTACAAATGACCGCTGCTATATTGGGAAGGTAGTTTTGATACAGGAGATTGCAGATCAATGAGGTACAAAATCAAAATTGAAACCTAGACACCAAGGCAGTTTTACTCCTGATTCCTGATTCCTGATTCCTGACTCCTGACTCCTGAATTCTGCTGTATGTCTATCCTATTTGCTTGGGTAAAATAGTCCCTTTTGCACCAATCATCCGGTTATAAACTTGTCCTTCCTTGTTATGGGTAATGACGTTAGCTACTACATTTGATTCTGTCTTGGATTGGATTTCACAGGTAACGTAAAATGTTTCACCAAAAGGTACTTGTGCAAATTGTTCAAAGTTTTTAATTTCTGAGGGTAAGCAACCTACTTGATGAAAATGCTGTGTCCAAATCCAGAGTGCATGAATCTGCACATCTGCAATATAAGGATTGAATGTTTGGACTGGAAATTGTCCCTGTTGTTGTGCTGTAGGTTGTGGTAAATTACATTCGATGGTGAGTTTACCAGGACTGGTATTTAATACAGATTTTACGCCTTGAAAGATAGTTCCATGAAATAAGCTAGAAGCGCCGTTTTGATAAAGTAATTGATTGGTAGAGAGGAATTGCTCATCCTGGTTTAAGTTTAGCAATTCATAGTTAGAGGTAATGGGAATTTCGCGCTTCAAAATCAGATTAGTACTGAAGTGATACCTGATTTTACCTTCTGGAGTGATACTGCTAATTTTAGCAGAAATTTCTATTTCTTCGTTTTCAATTTTAGCAACTTCTTGAAGTTCTAGAGTATATTCATCGACGAGATTTTCATCAAAAACAATTCCCTTTAAAACTTTGAAATTGGGGCAACTAAAAGCCTTGAAACCTGGATAGATTTGTTCGCAGGTGTTAGCCATCCATAGTAGTCCACAAGTAGCGGGAAGAACTGGACGACCGACAATTACATGATCCTGTAGAAATGGGTTAGCTGCTAAGGTTAATTGGCGATGAATGCGATAGGTTTTTAATTCGCTGGGTAAGGAAGATGGGATATAAACTAGGGGGCTACCAATTATCAATTGCACTGTTTCTGGACTCGCATTTGTTAGTTCATCAACTAACATTTGTGTGCCGATTTCTATGGGTATGGTTTCAATTCCCCGTTCTGTAAAGGCTTGCTTTAATTCTGGTGATACCATGCCGCTATCCCAAGGACCCCAGTTAATAGCGGCTACATGGCAGTCAGGATGGTTGCGTTTGACGAGATGGGCAGATTTGTTGAGGATCTCGTTAGCGATCGCATAATCCGATTGTCCCACATTACCATAAAAACCAACCACTGAGGAAAACAAAACTAAATATTGCAGTTGTTTTGGTGGTACACAACGGAGTAAGTTTTCTAAACCCTTGACTTTGGAAGAGTAAACTGTTTCAAAATCACGAATTGATTTTTTTTCAATGCGCTTATCAGCTAAATTTCCGGCACCATGAATAATTCCAGTTATCTCCCCTACACATTCAATTATGGATGCCAGTTTCTGTTCTAACAAAGCGCTGTCAGTAACATCTACACTCAAATATACTGCTTCCCCTCCTGCTTCCTCAATTGCTTTCAATGTATTTTGAATTTCTCGTTGTGCGGAAATTGCCTGATATTTTTTTTGCACCATTATTGGTGTTGGCTTTTCTCCTCTGGCTTGAAAATCCTCCATAATTCGCTGTTTTAATCGGGCTTCATTCTCATAGCCCTCTGCCCAAACTGGTTCTGCTTCTGTACTCGAACGACCTAAAAGAATGAATTTACATTGATGTTGCTGGGCTAATTTAATGACACATTGGGCAGTTATACCTTTTGCACCACCACTAACTAGAAATACTTGATCCTTGGTAATTGATAATGGGGAATTGGTAATGGTTAATGGAGTGGGTTCTGCAATTAAGGTTACTCTACCTTTGTTGCTATATCCTACTTCTGTAACTAAAAGATTAGGATCTTGAAGTTCAGCAAGAATATATTTTACAGAAGTGTCTGTATCTAAATCAGGACTTAAATCGAGAGAACGACAAAATACAGCTTCCCATTCTTGATTTAAACTCTTGGTCAGTCCAAATACCCCCGCACCAATCACACCAAAATTAATTGTGTGTCCAAGTCCAAACTCACCATCTAAACGGGCAACATTGATAAAACAACTGCGTCCTTTTGTAGCTGCATTATTTAGTGATTCTTTGAGATATTTAGCAATCAGAAATACATGACGCAGCATGGTATGTTCTGTTTCTAAATAACGCACACTATGACTTGCATGGTCGTGAGTGGCAGGATGTAAGTGAATAAATGTACCAACAGTTCCATAATCACGAGATATATTTTCTAACTGTTGTTGTAAAGCTTCTTCACTCCAATCATCTAAAACTACATGATTAATTCCTTTCACTAAAGTTGACTGCACAGAGGGGAAACTTAAAACTACAGTTTTCCAACCTTTTTCCATCAAAGCTGCTGCTAATTTACTAGTAGTAGGAGAACCATTATCAGTAATTAAAGCAATATGATTTTCAGGAATCTTGAAATCTAACACATCAGGTTGGGGAAGTTGCTTTAATTTCACAGGACTGCGAAGAATCTTATGATTCAATTCTGGTGCTTTCACATCCTGCTTTTTTTCAGTTAGTAACTTAGTTATACCCTTAGCCTGATCTTGCATATATTCGGCAATTTGACCCAAGGTACGCAATTGACCCAATTCTTCTGGATTCGGTCTGGGTAAGTCGGGGTAAAGTTCTAGCAACCCTCCTAAAATTTCTACCCGTTTGATAGAATCAATTCCTAAATCCGCCTCAATATCCATTGATAGTTCTAACATCTCTGTTGGATAACCTGTTTTATCACTAACAATAGTGAGGAGAATATTACTCAAATCTGTGGGTATGATTGCTTCTTTATCTATATCATTTGCAGCAATTTCTTCTAAATTATCCTCACTTGTAGAGAGAAGTTTTATGGGAGTTGGAGAAACTTCTGATTCAGGAAAAGTAGTTTGAAATTCGGAGATTTGTGAGTTATTTTCTACAACATCATGAGGAACTTCTACTAACGTTTGTGCTGGAAAATTAGTAGCTTCTGAAACCTCTACTTTTTGATTAAGTAACTCTGGAACTAGAGTTTTTATATACTCTGCAATTTGACCCAAGGTACGCAATTGACCCAATTCTTCTGGGTTTGGTCTGGGTAAGTCGGGGTAAAGTTCCAGTAAGCCGCCTAAAATTTCTACCCGTTTGATAGAATCAATTCCTAAATCTGCCTCAATATCCATTGACAGGTCTAACATCTCTGTTGGATAACCTGTTTTATCACTAACAATGGTGAGAAGAGTTTGTCCGAGTGTGGAAATATTAATATCAATTGGATTTGTCGGTACTACTGTGATAGTGTTTGACATTTCCTCTAACCCTTCTTGCAGGGGAGGAGAATTATTAACCCCATTCTTGTTAATCAAATTTTTTTCATTTTCCGCTCTTTCTCGCGCTTCTTCAGGGAGATATCGAGAAGGGTTTTGGGGTTGGGGTCTATCATTAGGAACTAGCAAAAAATTATAATGTTGTTGCAGCAGTTGGAAGTAAGTATGAGTGTATTCCTGCTGATAGTTCAGATATTGTTTATGAATGCGGATAGTGTCAGTTTGATGATCATGAAGCCGCATTATGCTACGTTCAGAACTAGAAATTGCTAGTTGTTGTGTTTGTGCTTGATATTCATTAACTTGATTATTTGCTAATAAGGAATGCTGCTGTTGCATCAACTGGTAAAAGGTTTTCGTATACTCTGTTTGATTGTGCAAAGATTGTTCATGAACCTGTGTAATATCACGTTGATTACGAGTAAATTCTGCTAATGACTGTTCTAAGCCATCAATAACTTTTTCATAATTTTCAATGGGAATTTCCACTTTATCTAATTTGCTATTATTTCCATTATTTGTGGATTTACCATTACCGTTCATTAATTCAGTATGGGCAGGAAGAAGAGATTCTATCTCTACAGCTTGGTGATGTCCATTCATTAATTCTGCATGAGGAGATACCATACTAGTTTGATGTCCATTCATTAACTCTGCATGGGGAGATATCATACTAGTTTGATGTCCATTCATTAATTCTACGTGGGGAGATACGGTATTAATTTGATGTCCATTTTCCAGGGCTTGTGCAAATGCTTTTTTTGCTTTGTCAGTGATATTGGTACTGTTTAACCGCACGTTTAAAACCTTCTTTTGATCAACTTGAGTAATTTTCGTTTCAATTTGATAGGGGTCGAGGTTTTTTAGAGGTAAACCAGCAACTCGTAATTGTATTATTGCTTCTCGTAAAACTAAGTCGCTATTCTTAGTATGATTCCCATTTAAAGCTACAGCGATATGTGGTTTATCATTCAGAATATCTTTGACTAAGTTGGTCAGAACATTTTTAGGGCCAAACTCAATAAAGCAATAGCCACCATCTGCATATATATTCTCAATTTCCTGTTGAAATAGAACTTGATTTAGCAGATGTTCTTTGAGAATTTTTTGAATGCTTGAGGAATCACTAGGGTAACGTTTACCTGTAACATTGGTATAAATTGGAATCTTGGCATCGTTGAAAGTTACTTTCTCAATTGCTTGGGAAAAAGGTTCCTGGGCATGGGCTACTAATGGTGTATGAAAAGCTGCGGAAACTCCTAATGAAAACGTCAAAAATCCCTTTTCTTTTAAAACATTCTGTACTTGGGAAATTTCTACTTTTTTTCCAGCTAATACCACCTGATTTGGAGAATTCCAATTAGCAATAGCAACTTGGGGGAAATCTTTAATTAATTCCTGCACCTGACCAACATCACCTTTAACTGCTAACATTCCCCCTGCATCAGATTCCAGGGGTGTAGTCATTGCTTTTCCCCTAGCTTTCACCAGGAAGAAATAATCTTCTTCACTCAACACTCCCCCAGCCCACAAAGCTGTTAATTCTCCAAAACTATGACCGGCAACAAAATCAGCTTTAAACCCAGCTTGTTGTAGTATGTTGTATAAAGCTGCGCTGAAAGCACCAATTGCAGGTTGTGCATATTCGGTTTTTTGTAGTGTTTCTAGCTGATGTTTCTTTTGTTCTGTATCAAAAACTGGGTGTGGAAAAACTACTTCAGATAGAGGGTTTAGCCCATCTTTGCATAACAATTTATCCATGCGAGCATAGTTTTGACGCAAGTTAGGAAAGTTAACTGCTAGTTCCCTTCCCATGTCTAAATATTGGGAACCTTGTCCAGAAAACAAAGCAACTATCTTACCTTTAGTTTCTATGCCAGTTTGGCGATAGTAAATTCCTTTGGGATGTTCCCATGATTCGGATTTGGGCTGGTTTTGTAACTGGTCAATACTAATTTGTAAAAATTCTTCTACTTGTGTAAAATTATCTGCTAAAAATCCAATTCTGGCATAGTTGATGGGGATTTCTACGGCTTCAGATTCTGTAGTTATTTGTTGATAATGAAGTTGTTTTTGATCTGATTTTAATTGTTGCTGAATCTCTTGGCAGCGAGATAATAATTCTGGGGTTGTGGGTGCAGATAATAGGATTGATTTGGGAGTATTGTGTAAACGATAAGATTGATCATGTTCGTTTTCATATTCTTCTAAAACAACGTGATAATTTGTGCCTCCAAAACCAAATGCACTTACCCCAGCCCGTCTAGGTTGGTTACTAATCCAAGGGCGAGTTTCTGTATTTAAATAAAATGGGGAATTCTCAATATTTAGTTTTGGGTGTGGTTGAGTAACGTTAATTGTGGGTGGTAGTACTTTGTGATGTAATGCCAACGCTGTTTTAATGAGACTTGCTGCACCGGCTGCGGCTTTGGTATGTCCAATTTGTGATTTAACGGTTCCTAAAGCTATATGTTGGGTTTTGGAATTGTTTTCACCAAAAAACTGTTTGATAGATGTGAATTCTGTAGGATCTCCTACCATAGTTCCCGTTCCATGTGCTTCAATTAAACTCACACTAGCGGGGGAAATTCCTGCTTCTTGGTAAGCACGTTGCAAGGCTTTGATTTGTCCTTCGGAACGTGGTGCATAGATACTTTTATACTTACCATCGCTGGAAGAACCAATTCCTTTAATGACTGCATAGATGCGATCGCTATCTCGGACTGCATCTTCTAATCGTTTCAGTACTAACATTCCTACGCCTTCACCCAACATCATGCCATCAGATTCAGCATCGAAGGGTTTGACTTTCTCTCCGGGGGAAATAGCTGGGGTTTTACTAAAACACATATAGGCGAAAATCGAGTTATCGGTGTCAACTCCGCCAGTCAGCATCATGTCGGCGCGATGTTCAACTAATTCGCTAATGGCCATTCTCAACGCACCTAAGGAACTAGCGCAAGCTGCATCAACTACGCAGTTCATCCCTCCCAAGTCGAGGCGGTTAGCGATACGCCCAGAAATGACGTTAGCTAACATTCCAGGGAAGGCGTTTTCTTCCCATTGCACATATGCACTTTTGATTTTTTGAATGATTTTTTCGGTGTCTTTGTCTGATAAACCGCTGTTTTTCAGGACTTTTTCCCAAACTGGGTATTGCAACCTTGCACCTAAAGGTACTGCTAACTGCCGACCAATGGCTACTCCTAATACTACTCCAGTGCGATCGTAGATATCACTGTTAATCTGGCTAGATTCACCATATCCAGCATCCTTCATCGCCGCTTTTGCAACTACTAAACCGAGTAACTGGGAAATATCTGTCACCTCTAGGATGTTGGGAGGTAAGCCAAATTCCATTGGATTAAAATCAATGTCTGGGAGAAATCCTCCTCGTTTGGAGTAAGTTTTATCAACTGCATGAGGATTAGGATCATAGTAATCTTCTATACTCCAACGTGAAGCAGGTACATCCGTAATACAATCAATTTTCCGAATAATTGTTTCCCAATATTCCTGTAAGTTTTTTGATTGGGGAAATATAGAAGCCATGCCAATAATTGCCACATTAGTTTGCTGCAATTGCGTATTAATTTTACTAAGTAAATTTGTGTTTTCTGACATATTTATTTTCCTCTTGATCAGCTTGAGCAAAGCCTTTTCACAATTGCTGATTTCATCTTGCAATTGTGCCAATACAGCTTCAATTTTGGAAGCAGCCATGACTATATATTCACTATTTTGCTCGTGAAATTTAGAGTTGCTAAGACAGTTTTAGTTTGAATCTAGATTATTTAAGTTAAATAACTAGAGACAACAAACTTCTCTTCGCTGAAAATTATTGATTGCTAATCTAAATTTGGTAAAATGCATGACTTGGCGGCTCAAGTTGGGATATTTTTATCCAGAGAACTTTATCTTCTTCTTCCCTGTATCTTCATTAAATTGCCGCTTGGGTTTATCTTAAACTGGTGACAAATCTTTTGCAACTCATATGCAACTTAAATGCAACTTGAGAAATTTATGCCGACTGCAAAGTTGCTAGAGCAATCTCAATGTGAGATTTTATTATCCAATTATTTTCTATTATTAACTCATGCAAATAAGACTGTTCATAAAATTGCATATAAATTGCATGAATTTGACAAAGCCTTATCTATATCTTTATAGATTCTACCAATCAGAATTTTTTATTTATCTAGTAATTAATCTGTAAATGGGCATAAAAAAATATTATCTCCCCTGATGTAAATAACGTCAAGATTTGCTATATAATAAAATCTGAGACATTAATACAAAAATATAACTATAGAGAGGTGTTGTAATTAATAAAAATATAAGTTGGTACTACTATTTAATACTTTTATTTGTAATTTATATATCAACAGGTAGTCTCGATTATTACACACACAGCAACAGGATATGTTAACCGATTCTCTCCACTATCTATAGACAGATTAGCTCCTGCACTGTGATCAGCAATCAAGTCTACTGTAAATTTTAAATCACTCAAATTTATTTTTAAGCATCTATCTTAAAGTAGATTTTTTATTACTAACATCAATATTTTTGATAAGATATTTCATTGTTATAAAAATTGTTTTTTCTAAATTTTCCATATTCTATATTGTTATTTTTACAACTTGCAACTATGCCTTAAGTAGTAAATTATTAGTATTTTCAGTAATGAATATACCCGTTTTTAGTTAATGAATAACATAAGAAAAAACTCTATCGACAAGTTGGAAAATTGCCAAAACCGATCAATTATTTAATTTAGACATATTTGTTGCATAAGGCTTGAAATTGAGGATAAATCAGTTTATTGTGTGTGATTGAATGATGTAAATGTAAATCCATACTGTTCGTTTAGCATAGTGAGTAGATACAGAGTTAATTAGAGTAAATATATAAATTCACTTTATTAATTCATCGCTCTATCCACTCTTAAACGCACAGTCTTGCAGCACAAATTTATGCAATATAAACTTATTGTGTCTGGCATTCTGCAAAATTGGAATTACACGAAAATATAAGGGCTTGCTGGCATGAGACTATCTGAACTAGATCCACTCATCCCGCTAAATGAGTTGAGAGAAGAACTTCTCAAGTTACCAAAAGGCTACTCTTTTTACGAAGACGAGTTGGTAGATTTCTTATCAAGACGAAGATGGCCTGAGAGCGATCGCCGGATTGATAGAACAACTTTCTGGCGGTGGCGTAACGACAACGGAATTGAGCATCAAAAAGTATTTAGTCGCTTGGATATCCTCAAACTCTGTCAAATCTGTGATCATTATCGCGTGGATGGAACTCGTAATGAATACTTAGCAATTATGAAAAAGAAAAAAGAAGTAATGCTCAACAAATAACTATGCATCTTCACTGGTGCAGAAAATACTCAATAGCTCTACTCACAGCAGATACAGCTAACACCAAGTTTGGATTTTGAATTTTGGGTAGATTAACGGTTTTAAGTAAGAGGCTGTTATCAAAATCTTCAACAATACTAACTATCCAAATTTGGGATCAGGAATAGATGGATATTTTCACAATATATCCATCTTCCTAGCTCTATCTTTGCCAAATATTGAAAAATACATCGAACCGACGTTATCAGGGAATGCTCTCAAGTGTACTGCTCTGTCTCTTTTGTAGAGATAGAAGCTTCTGTCAACCCCTTTGGGGAATAAAGCGACGTGCTAATTGCTAATTTAAAAGGCATAATTATGGTACACAAAGAAAAGCAGTCATTGACAAACCCTGTAGGTTGGTTGTCGATAACTTTGGCAATTACTACAGCTGTAGCGACTGGTACAGTAGCTCTCTACAGTCTTTCACGTTTTCATTTAAGGTCTAAATCAAATGCTCCAGTTCCTATCAGCAGTCCAACTCCAACAGTGACTGCTGTTGCTGCTTTAGGACGTTTAGAACCTCAAGGAGAAATTATTCGTCTGTCTGCTCCCGATTCACTAGGTGGGGGTGTGAGACTAACCAAACTTTTGGCTAACAAAGGTGATAAAGTCCGTCAAGGACAAGTGATAGCTGTTCTTGACAGTTACGATTCTAATTTTGCAGCTTTAGAAAAAGCCAAGAGGCAAGTACAAGTTGCTCAAGCGAGTCTTCAGCAAGTACAAGCAGGCGCAAAACAAGGTGATATCTATGCTCAAGAAGCAACAATTGCACGTTTAGAAGCTGAGTTGCGTGGAGAAACTTTTACTCAAAAAGCAACAATTGCTCGCCTAGAAGCTGAATTAAATAATGCGGAAACAGAGCATCAGCGATATCAGAAATTATACCAAGATGGTGCTATTTCTGCTTCTGATGCAGACACAAAACGCCTGAGAATGGATACTGTACAACAGCAACTCAATGAAGCTAAGGCTTCCTTAAATCGAACTGTAGAAACGCTTCAAAAACAGTTAACTGAAGCCAAAGCTAGATTGAATAGTATTGCCGAAATTCGTCCTACTGATGTGCAAGCAGCACAAGCTGATGTTGAGAGTGCAAAAGCATCAGTTAAACAAGCTCAAGCACAACTAGAATTAAGTTCTGTCCGTTCACCTATAGATGGTCAAGTGTTAAAAATTAATGCTTGGCCAGGAGAAATAATTGCTAGTAACGGTATAGCTGAAATAGGTCGCACTCAACAGATGTATGTAGTAGCAGAAGTCTACGAAACCGATATTAAAAAAGTGCGGTTAGGCCAGTCAGCGGTAATCACTGCTGATGCTTTTACAGGAAAAATACAGGGAACAGTTACAGATATCGGTTTGCAAGTAGGTAAACAAAATATTTTCAATAACAATCCTGGTGCAAATACAGATAACAAAATAGTTGATGTCAAAATTCGTATTGATAAATTAACAGATAATCAACGAGTTGCAGCCTTGACTAATTTGCAAGTACAAGTACTCATCAAGATATAGGAATTCTGGCTACTGACTCCTTTTTTAATAACTCGAAAATAATTCAATAGACATAGTAAATGTGCGTTTCTTAGAACCCTTGTAGAGACATTCCATAGAACGTCTCTATATCCTTTTCCACTGTCTAATAAGTGTAATCTGACTCCCAGAGGTTTTCAACATGATTCTCAATATACCTCTAGCTTGGCTACAACTAGCCAAACAAAGAGTTCGCTTTTTTGTGGCTTTAGCAGGAATTGCTTTTGTTGCCGTTTTGATGTTTATGCAAATAGGCTTTCAAGATGCGCTCTATGCGAGTGCTACACAGGTACACAAACATCTTCAAGGAGACTTGTTTTTAATTAGCGCACAATATCAATCCCTGACTTCTAATCAAAGCTTTTCGCGCAATCGTTTATACCAGGCATTGGGCTTGGCTGATGTTGAATCAGCCGATCCTTTATATGTGCAGTTCGCCAAATTAAAAAATCCGATTAATGGGCGCAAATATCCTATATATGTACTTGGATTTGACCCAGTAAAATCAATTTTAAAATTACCAGAGTTACAGGAAGGTTTTAAATTATTAGAAATACCTAATCAAGTATTTTTTGACCGTGCTTCTCGCCCAGAGTTTGGTCCAATTGCTGAATCTTTTCAACAAAATAAATCTCCAAATATGGAAATATTTAGTTATCTGGGTACAGTTGGTTACAAAGTTAATGTAATCGGCTTATTTAGTCTCGGTCCTTCCTTTGGAGTTGATGGTAATTTAGTTGTTAGTTCTTCAACTTTCATGCGAATATTCCGAGAGCGTGGAGCAGAAAACATAGATATGGGGTTGCTTCATCTCAGACCTGATGCTGATCCAAAAAAAGTTATAGCGAATTTATCAGTTAGGTTACCTAAAGATGTCATGGTGATGACTCGGCAAGAATTTATGGAATTTGAAAAAAGTTATTGGACTTTGAGAACACCTATTGGTTTTGTGTTTAATTTGATGGTAATTATGGGTTTTGTAGTTGGCATCATTGTTGTTTATCAAATTCTTTATAGCAATATATCTACCCATTTTGTTGAATTTGCTACCTTAAAAGCAATGGGTTTTAAAAATAAGTATCTTCTACGAGTTGTTTTTCAACAAGCTTTAATTTTAGCCTTTTTGGGGTATATTCCTGGTTTTGCTATATCATTGGGACTTTATGATTTAGCCAAAAATGCTACAAAATTACCAGTTATTATGGATATGGAAAAAGCATTAATAGTATTAATTTCTGCAATTTTAATGTGTTTGATTTCGGGATTTTTCTCTACAAATAAATTACGCAAATTAGATCCAGCAGAAATTTTCTAATTCTATTTACTATGATGCTATCAAAATTTATTCTGGAAATTACAAACCTAAATCAATATTTTGGTACAGCCAAGATACGTGACCAGATATTATTTGACATTAATTTGACAATTAATTCGGGAGAAATTGTCATTATGACGGGACCATCGGGTTCAGGAAAAACTACTTTATTAACTTTGATTGGTGGTTTACGTTCTGTTCAAGAGGGAAGTCTCAAATTTATTGGACAGGAATTATGTGGAGCTAGTAATGATCAATTAGTGGAAGTACGCCGGAAAATTGGCTATATTTTTCAATCTCATAATTTGCTAGACTTTTTAACAGCTAGACAAAATGTACAAATGTCGCTGGAATTACAAAAAGATATTTCTAAATGGGAAGCGCGTATGCAATCGGAAGCAATACTTGATGCTGTTAAATTAGGTAATCGAATTAATTATTATCCTTCTGATCTCTCAGGAGGACAAAAACAACGGGTTGCTATTGCTCGTGCTTTAGTTAGTCATCCCAAAATGGTATTAGCTGATGAACCAACCGCAGCTTTAGATAGTAAATCAGGTAGAGATGTTGTAAATCTGATGCAGCAATTAGCAAAGGAGCAAAATTGCTCTATTATAATTGTGACTCATGATAACCGAATTTTAGATATTGCTGACCGGATAATTCATATGGAAGATGGTCGCTTAATCAAACAGGTTTCGTAATTATTTCAGGGTAAATATAGTTGCTAAAATTAAAGTATTTCTTCAGGAGGAAATTATACCTGCTGAAAGTATGAGGTGATTATTTCTCTATATAGGTAAAGTATGAAGACTGTCTAGTTAGATTGAATCTGAACATTAGTTTAGGTTGTGCTGAATTATGGTGCAAGATTTGATTATTTGCCTACAAGAAGCAACTTTATACTTTATACTTAAAAAGTCTTGGGTTCCTAAATATCGTGATGAATGTTTAGTAAATCTTCCCTGTGAATGTCTAAATCCTGGGAAAGAAATAAAATGCGAAGATTGCCCATATTTAGAGGCTTGTTTGTCTAATTGGAAGCTCCAAAATGATCATGTTAAGCCAAGGACAAAATCTAGCAATTCAAGATAGTAAATGAGCAGAATTTATATCTAAAAATAAGGTTGCTTGGGGTTGTTTACGCAAAATAGAGGCTGGACAATTTGTGGTAATGGTTTTTTGTAATATCTCTTGGACTATCTTGGCTTTGCGTGTTGCTGGTGCTAGACAGATAATTTTTTTGGCTGCACAAATCATGGAGATAGTAATGGTAAAAGCATATTGAGGAACGGTTTCTATGTTAGAAAAGTATCCTGTATTTACTTGTTGTTGACGGTTAACTTGATCTAGTTTTACTAGTTTGACACTAGCGGGGTCTTGAAAATCTGCTACTGCTGGGTCGTTAAAAGCTAAATGACCATTTTCACCTATACCAAGAAGGCAGAGGTCAATGGGTTGAGCTTTTAGTAGTTTGGTATAGCGATCGCACTCGGCTACAGGTTCTAATGTATCCCCTTCTATATAGTAAAATCGTTGTGGAGATACCCGCTGTTCTACACGCTCCCGTAAATAACGCCGAAAACTAGCAGGATGGTCAGCAGTGATTCCCAAATATTCATCCAGATGGAATAAGGCTATCCGTGACCAATCTAGACCACCTAAAGCGATTAAAGCATCAAGAAATTGAAGTTGAGAGTTTCCTGTGGCTAATAACAAAGCAACTTGATCTTGTTGCTGGAGCAGATTATATAAATACTCTTGTGCGATTTTGGCAGCATCTTCTGCCATTTCCGCTTCAGTGTTGTAAATCTGCACTAAGAGATCATCGACACGAAAAGATTTTGTAGCGGCTGACATTGGCTTTGAAAATCACAATTTATTACGGTTGTCGGTTTTGTTTGTTACCCCTCCTCTCATCATTTATTTATGGGTGTTTTGCTTTCCCATTCGTGTTCAAATTCCGCTTCGGAAATTTCAAATTCTGTGATATTTCCATCATCTAATCTTTTATCGCATAACATTCCGTAATTATCGGCAAAATGCTTACTATCATAGAATAAAACATTGCCATTTTCATAAACTTCTATTTGTCTGCGGGCATACAAATCTCCACCCAGTTCCATAAAGTAAGTGCTAGTACCCCAAGCGTCATATTCACCACCAAGAGATACCTCCCAGAACCATTTGTAATATTTCTTTACTTTTTGTAATGTAGACATAGTAATTTTACTCCTAATACTGCGGTTACTACTTTAAATTTTATGACTTACTGAATTACCTCTAATAATATCTATTATCCACATTATCTGTGGTAGATATTATTAGTATTATACTGTAAAGTTAGCAATGTTTCTAGTTTAGGTATTCAGTTAAGTTGTATTGTTTCCCGTACTTCCATTAAAATGATGCCCAGCATATTTTTTCCACTGCCATCAGATCCACACCCCCAATAATAGTCTATAGGCGAATTTTCAACTAGTTCTTCATTGCCTGTGGCTAGGAGAATATCTCTAATATCTGTATGGGTAGAAAACTTACAGAGTAAGGCTTTCCGCATGATATCATCTTTTACTTGCTCCCAATCGGAACGCAAGGGACGAGTTCTTTCTCTACCCATTTTTGCAGCGTCTTTTGGAGTTTTAACGAGACGAATTTGTTCTAAATGAGGTGTACCAATAAACTTCTGTGCTTGAAAGTAATGTTCGCTGGTAAACCAATATAAATCATCTAATATAAAACCATGAGATGAGAAATTAGAAAAACAGCCATATTGATCACGAGTGTTATAAAAATAAATTGTCATCGAATCCTTACCTTAAATATCAATTTACGAATTAGGTTGGTGTAGCTTGCGGTCGGCATTATTACAAATTACGAATTATTTTAACTTTGTTTTTCACTATCAGTTAATTTTCTCGGTTCATAGTGACGACAGTCCTGGCAAGGGCCACTAGGGTTGACAGCACAACGGACGTAACCAGAACGAGCATTAAATTGACAACTAATATCACCTACCAAATAGCCTACACCTTCTAAATAATAGCGATCTATCTCAACGGGTCTGATATATTGCCTGATCTGTATCCTGGAAGAGTTTATAGCAGCTTGTCTGATGCGTGCGCGTGTCCGCTGCTGGGTTTTGCGAATCACCCACAAAGACAAAAGGGACGGTAAGAATCCAACGGTGATCAGCAAAAGTGTTCTTAACACCTTCTCTTTACCTCGTTTGTGCGCTAATTGATACTTTTCCCAGTTTAGCTAAATTCTGGGAGTTTAAATCTGGGTTACAAAAATTAATTAGAGCAAGGAGTTAGGAGTCAGAATTAGTTCAAAAAATCTGAAAAAGTGTTTGATATTTAATGGTATCTACGAATTAAGAATTATCTGTCAGTTGTTTGACCTGAGCAGGAAATCTAGCATTTTTTAACGATTGCACAGTTGAGAAAGAATCTTGTACCCAAAATTGTTTACCAAAACGCACAAGTTGACGAGAGTTACCGGATTGAATAATGCCAATTACTGGAACTTTCGCTTTATCTTTATCTCCTGACTGTTCTTTTAAAATTGATCTAAGGCGATGCTGGACTTCAATGGTACCAGCTTCTTGGGGATTTAATTCCACCATTACCATCTTGACTTCTTCAACTGGTTCTGCATCTTCAACGATAAATTGATTTTGATCATCTCGTTTGTCTACTTTACCCCAAATGATTAATCTGGCATCAACTTGTAGTAGTGAAGCAACTCGTTCATAATTTTTGGGAAAGACGATTGCTTCTGATGATGCAGTTAAGTCTTCTATTTGTAAAATTGCCATTGGATCACCTTTTTTTGTCACTACTTTTTTGACATTATTTAGCATGACAACGGCACAAAGCATGGTATTATCTTTTTGTTCTCCTAACTGAGATAGGTTAATTGGTGCTAGAAGTGATGATGATTGTTTGATATCTTTGAGTGGGTGAGCCGATACATAAAAACCTAATAATTCTTTTTCCATCCGCAATTTTTCTTGGGGAGGAAAATCTGAAGTTTTTTCAGCTTTGGGAGCAGATTCAAAGGCGTTATTTGATTTTGGTTGATTATTATTGCTGGCAAAACCGCCACCCATTAAATCAAACAGGTTTCCCTGTCCACTGGCTCGATCTTTAGCACGAGATTGCGCCCAATCGTATACTAATTCTAAGTCGCGGCTTAATTGCTGACGGTTGGATTCAATTTTGTCAAAGGCTCCACATTGAATGAGTGATTCGAGAGTGCGACGGTTAACTGTACGTAAGTCGATGCGATCGCAAAAATCGCCCAAGGATTTAAACTCCCCTCCCTCGGCTCTTGCTTCCAGAATACCTGCGATCGCATTTTGTCCCACATTCCGCACTGCGGAAAACCCAAATAAAATCTTCTCTTCCGCCGGCGTAAAGTCCAAACCAGAGCGATTAATATCCGGTGGATCTATGGCAATACCCATACTCATACAGTTATTCAAATATTTCTGCACTTTGTCGGTATCTCCACTGTTAGCTGTCAACAGTGCAGCCATATATTCCAAAGGATAATTCGCTTTTAAATATGCAGTTTGATAAGTTACATAAGCATAGGCAGTAGAGTGGGATTTATTGAAGCAATTAGAAGCGATAAAGCCATTTTTGATGGCAAAATTATGATCCTCTTCAACGCCAATATCATAAACATTGGCTTGACCTACGTATTGACGGGAAATTATTTTAACCATATTACTTAGCTTTTAAAAATTTGTTTATTTACTGATTTTATGTTAACCCTTACCAGTGCTACGATTAAACTCATCTGATTGAATGATCAGAACTAGTCTACGATATCCTGGTTCAAAAGCAACAGGTATGGGCAAGTTCTACCCACCAAATTTCACCTCGCTGCATCACCAATTTTATTGAGATATTGTATGGGCTTGTAGACTTATAAACAATGGATCAATACTGCTATCTTCATCGGCATATACAGCATCTAACTGTTGAGTAATTTGATCCGGTTGATGTGATTGCAAGTATTCTTGAAGTGCTATGGCATAAAGCTGACTACGGGATAAGCCTTTATGTTTTGCAAATTGTTCAGCAGCTTCAAAAAGAGGGTCAGGGATGGCAATTGCTGTTTTCATAGCTTGGTATATCTTGATTATACCGATTTTGTGTAATTAAGGCAATAACCGTTTTAGGACTGTAGGTTGGGTTGAATAAAATGAACCCCAACAAATAAATATCAACAACAGCGATAGTCTTAATGTTGAGTTGTGTTCCTGAATCCAACCTACAAGAGCAGCTACCACAATAGCATTCTAGGGACGGTCTTGATTGTTATAAAATAGGCAATCACACTAGATTCTTGAAGTTGAAGAAGGTAAAGGTTTTGCTAAATTTCTAACACGCTCATAAATCTTTTCATATTTTTTAAATATTTCTCTATCTGAAACAATTTCAATGCTCTTAAGTTTACGATTTTCATGCAAATGGAATATAGCTAAACGCATATCATCAATGAGTATGAACCCGAAATCAAGGGGTTTTTCACAAATTGGAGGAGTTGATTCATACAGTTTCTTTATTTCAACATATGAAACACCTATTTCATACTTTTGATGATATTCAATAATCTGACCTAAATTTTGTAATTCGCTCAAATCATCAATTACAAATATACGATTTACATCAGCATATTCAGTATCAATTTTACTTTTTAGTGGAGATAGGAGTCTTCTAGTATGTTCTTGCGTCCATTCGTCAGGATTTATATAACTAACAGCATAAAACTTATTGTCTAAGTCATACATCAATTTTTTCCAAATAATGTATAGCTGTTCAGCAGGAAAGGTTAGTGAGCCATAATGTACAAGATTAATCAATTTACAAGCGGATTCAATCTCATTTGAAAGACGATCAACCCTCCCACTTAATTTCAATATTTCCTCACTTAATCTAAGTTGACTAACATCCTTTTTACTGCTGATAACAAGCCATATAACAACTGTTGAAGCCGTCAAAGAAATGAAAAATACTGCAAATGTAAGTAATTGAACACTTGGATTGTTTGAAGTTATTCCGACTAAAACAGATCCAGTTGCAAAAACTAAAAGGATTCCAAATATAAACAAATATTCTGGTTGGACTTTTAGCCCTTCAATAATTTGTATATGTGCGCTGCTCTTTTCTGAATTGTTTGTATTTGTAGGCATTATCTCTAAATAAACTCCTAAAAGATATAATTTTCATTATTACTGTAACTTTTTACTCATGCTGGTGTCGAGTATTTACTTTGATTTAATAAGGATTTAAGCGTTCAGATGAAAATTCTCCAATCCCCAGTCCTGTAAATGCTAAAATCAATGACTTGATTAATAAAGAGAAAAATTATGGCATCCATCCGCGAGTTGCACGCACAGCTAGTAAAAAAAGAACGTTCTGCTGTTGAAATCACCCAAGAAGCTTTAGATCGCATTCAAGCCTTAGAGCCGAAATTGCACAGTTTCTTAATTGTAACGGCACAACAAGCTCTAGAACAGGCTCGTGCTGTGGATGCAAAAATCGCTGCTGGGGAAGAAATTGGCATCTTAGCAGGGATTCCCATTGGTATCAAAGATAATATGTGTACTAAGGGTATTCGCACCACTTGCGGCTCTAAAATTTTAGAAAATTTTATCCCACCTTATGAGTCAACGGTAACGCAAAAACTGGCAACGGCTGGGGCTGTCATGGTTGGTAAAACCAATTTAGATGAGTTTGCAATGGGGAGTTCCACAGAGAACTCGGCTTATCAAGTTACAGCGAATCCTTGGGATATTTCACGGGTTCCTGGTGGTTCTTCTGGTGGTTCGGCTGCGGCTGTAGCGGCTGAGGAATGTGTTGTCTCCCTGGGTTCGGATACGGGGGGTTCGATTCGTCAACCGGCTTCTTTTTGCGGTGTGGTGGGGATGAAACCGACTTATGGTTTAGTTTCCCGTTATGGGTTGGTGGCTTATGCTTCGTCTTTAGATCAAATTGGCCCCTTTGCTCGTACAGTTGAAGATGCGGCTATATTGTTGAGTGCGATCGCAGGATATGATGCCCAAGATGCAACCAGCTTAAATGTAGAAATTCCCGATTACGCAGCCAGCTTAACTCCAGATTTACCAACTGGAAAAAAACTGAAAATCGGTGTAATTAAAGAAACTTTTGGTGAAGGTTTAGATTCTGAAGTAGAAGCAGCAGTTAAGGGCGCGATCGCACAACTAGAAAGTTTAGGCGCAGAAATTCACTACATTTCCTGTCCCCGCTTCCGTTATGGTGTACCCAGTTACTACATAATCGCTCCCTCCGAAGCATCAGCCAATCTAGCTCGTTACGACGGTGTTAAATACGGCTTGCGTTCTCCAGATGCAGACAACCTGCTTTCCATGTACACCCGTACACGCTCCACCGGATTTGGGACAGAAGTCAAACGTCGGATTATGATTGGTACTTATGCTCTTAGCGCCGGTTATTACGACGCATATTATCTACAAGCGCAAAAAGTCCGCACATTGATTAAAGAAGACTTTGAAAAAGCCTTTCAGCAAGTTGATGTTTTAGTCACTCCTACTGCTCCCACCACAGCATTTCAAGCCGGCGAAAAAATCACCGATCCCTTGAGTATGTATTTAAATGACTTAATGACTATTCCCGTCAATCTCGCAGGTTTACCAGGTATCAGTGTACCTTGTGGTTTTGACAGCAAAGGTCTACCAATTGGATTACAGTTAATTGGTAAAGTGCTAGGAGAAGATCAACTTTTACAAGTAGCTTATGCCTATGAGCAATCAACTAATTGGCATCTTCAAACAGCGAAAATAGCTTGATAATTCGTAATTGATAATTCGTAATTCGTAATTAATTCATAAAGGTGAATCAGGTGCAAGGAATAAGCGTTGAAACTACCAAAAACCTATCACTTGAACAGCTTCAGGACTATTCTTCTCTTCTTCTAATTCTTCCTCCTGACTCCTAGCCCTAACCAAAAGACTTTTATGGCTTACGCCACGCTACGCTATCAGCAAGTCCTAATTACGAATTACGAATTACGAATTACTAATTACTATATGTAACCTCCTTAACTTGACCCTCATTTCCTAATGGTTTAGGTTGTTCTTCATTAACAGATACCAAAACCGCACCCGCATTACCAGAGCGTATAGTCAAAGATTTTTTAGCTGTCCAAGTTTTGCTTTCCCCCTTACTTAAAGTTCCCTCAAATGCAGTTCTGCCATCAGCTTTTACTTGCAGCCACGATAGTCCTTTAAGTTCCAAAGTAATAGCCATATTTGTAGAAGGCTTAGACTGACTAGTTAAAGGTATTGTTGCGGAAGGAGTAGACTTAATAATCGGAGATGGTTGAGGTGTGGAAATACTTTGACTTGGAGATGGTAGTATTTCCTGTTGAACGCTAAGTATTGGATCTTGCGTTTTAGCTAATGATGTGCCTGTAAGTTTAGGTTTGAGTAAATAAAATAGTCCAACAGAAGCAGCTATTAATAAAAAAATATAAGGAACAAAAAGTGGTATGTATAAACTTGATTTTGTAGTTGAATGATTAAATTCTAGAGGTACAACATCAATGGGAAAACTATTTGCGATCACAGTCCCATCTAGTCCTAATTTATCTGCATAGCGACGGAGAAATCCTTGCACAAAAATAGGCTCCGGTAACTCCTCAAATCTCCATTCTTCTAAAGCTTGTAAAAAAAATAGTCGAATATGGGTTTGAGCAGCTATTTCTTCTAAGCGGATAGATTTTTCTTGTCTAATGTGTCGTAAATTGGCAGTTATTTCTTTTAGCCGTTCTTGTTGTGCCTCATTTAAAACAGTCACTGTCATCACCTCTGGAGTAAATACGTAAACTATTTGTATATAAATTCAGTGTACAGTTTAAATTCATTAACGATCATCTTGATACTTAAAGTAAATTTTCAACCGAAAATATCAAACATACACAGTTAAAATTATAACTGTATTTATCCTTACTCTCAAATTGGAAAATATATATACAGGATATATATTGTAACTAAAAAAATCACCTCTTACCTCTATTGCAAGGATTATTTATCTAAGCTTTAAGTAGAAAAAGTTACAATCTTATTTTCAGAAGTTATTGTTTTATTAATGTTTGCTCAAAAAAATATTATTAGTATTGACACTCCCTAACTGAAAGGTACGGGGATTTCTCAGCATTTACCAATAATTATTCCTACATTAAAATATAACTTTCAGGTGTGGTAGATACCGCAATTGGTTAATTTATGAGATTCAGAAACAGATGAATTGCGAGAAAGCTCTGCGTACATCCATGCTATCAAGGACTATTGAATCTTTCCACCAAAGTTAAAAACCCAACCTCAAGGGTTCTCAGCTTATTTGATGATAATGATGAGTCTTTGCTAAAAATCGTCGGAAATGATACTCATGACTCCGGATGTCGCAATTAATCACAGAAGAAATTACTCAGGTCAAACCACTGTTTCCCCTAGCACCCGGAGGGACTTAGATCATGACTATGGCATCTGCGTATTTTTTCAGCATTCCTGGTAGTTCTACCGTTCAAATTAGTAAAGATGAATTGCGATCGCTACTCAGAGAGATAGAATCTGAACTACACCGTAGTAAAGTATATCGTCTTGCTGTCGCTAATGTACAGAAATTGCTTGGTTCATCCGATGAACAAGCAACTACTTTATTTAAGGCTGTCGGTAGAGAAGCGATTAGTTTAGCATTTAAGCAGTTCGCAAGAAAACATGAGATGGTTATAGATACCCATCCCAAAATAGATGACATTGAGTTATCAAATGTAGATTTAGAGCCATCTAGTAATTCACCGCAAAATTTAAAAATTATTACATCCAGTCCACAGCTAGGTTTGGTTGAGAATACTCCCAGTAGTTTATCATCTACAACTAAACTTCAACCTGATGTAGTAGCAAATAAGACCGTAGAAGACAAACCTAAAACAAAGACACCAAACAGATGGTTTCGGCAACATCAAAAACTTTCCAAAAGTGAACTAGCAGCACAACTAGCAGCAGAACAGCGGTTAGAAACCCTGCGTCAAATCGGGCAACAACTCAAGCAAGCACGCGAGTTTCAAGGTCTAACTCTGCAAAAACTTAATATTTACACTCATATATCAGTTCATCAGATGCAAGCAGTCGAGAATGCTGATTTAGAGTCATTGCCGGAAGATGTTTTGATTCGTGGTTTTATCCGCGTCATGGGCAATGCCCTAGGGTTAAATGGCACAATTTTAGCTAATACTTTACCGATACCCAATCAGACAAAATCAGTTTTGCCCTCTTGGTATCATTCCAAAAATTACTCTGGAAAATTAAATGTAGAAATCCGTCCCATACATCTATATGTAGGCTACACAGCCCTTGTTGCGGGCGCTTTAGGGGGATTATCCTTTGTTTCTCAGCAAACAAACAATGACACCGTACAAAATTCTCAAGTGATTGTTCCCACATCTTCATCACTATGTCAATCAACTCAAAAAACTGAAGCGAATTTTAAACCAGGTCTTAAGTCTAGTACCAATGGTGTTTGTGTTGGCTCGGATATTTCTCCACCAGAAGCATTGTAATTGAGCATAAATAAACTTCAACAACAATTGTAAGAATTCAGGAGTCAGGAGTCAGGAGTCAGAAAAAAGGAAGGATGAAGAATATTTTCTCTTCTGTTAAGAGTTAAGACCTCCTTGCTATATCAAACATTCTGTATTCTGAATCCTTAGCAACAATTACTTGATACAATGGAATTCAAACAAATTGCTTTATTCAACAAACGTCTACTTTAAAGAAATTTCCTAGCGAAAACCTCCATTTTCATGAGCAGCGACACCCAACTGAGTCTCTTTAATGAATCAAGCTTTAACCAAAAAGATTTGATTCCCACTGACGCGAAAATTCCTATTCCGTCCGGTACATATTCTCATATGGCCGATTTAGCGCAGCACTGCAACAATTGCCGTCGTTGTGGGTTGGGTGAAAATCGCACTCATGCTGTGGTAGGACGTGGTAATCTCCAAGCCAAAATTATGATTATTGGGGAAGCACCAGGGCAAAGCGAAGACGAAACCGGTTTACCATTTGTGGGTAAATCAGGTCAATTATTAGAGAAAATTTTGGCATCTGTAGAATTGAGTACAGAGAATGATGTATATATTTGTAATATAAACAAGTGCCGTCCACCAGAAAATCGAGTTCCTACACCTGATGAAATGGCGGCTTGTAAACCTTATTTATTAGAACAAATTCGTTTAGTTGACCCGAAAATTATTTTATTAACTGGTGCAACTGCTGTCAAAGGCATTACAGGAAGTAAGCAGGGAATTACGAAAATTCGCGGTCAATGGTTGGAATGGGAAGGGCGTTTATGTATGCCGATTTTCCACCCCGCTTATTTGTTGCGTAACTCTTCTAAGGAGAAAGGTTCGCCTAAATGGTTGATGTGGCAGGATATTCAGGTTGTAAAAGCTAAGTATGATGAAATTCGGAATAACAGCTGATGGAACTGAAAGCTATAGTGAGACTTTTTTGCTGGTTAATCTGGGAAACATCACCAAAACAGGAAAACTATGTCAGTTCTCATTGGTTTAACGGCTGTACTCTTATTAGCAGGTTTTCCTATCCTAATGTTGACAATAGCAGCTAATTCAAGCAGTAACAATTCATCTACTAGAAAAAATTCTGACTCTAACGACTACTCTAGCAGCAGCGATACTTGGTTTGTTGGAGATGCTGGGAGTTATGACGGTGGTAGCAGCAATGACTCAAGCAGTTGCGACAGTGGGGTATCTGACGGTGGTGGTTGTGATTGATGGTAGTGATGATTAAAATTGTTCTAACGAAGATAACTGTACCAGTGAAAAAAGTTTAAAAAGCCGAACAAGCAAGCTTTATTCACACAGTGTAATGCCCACAGTATGGGGGTTGCAGTGATCAATGCTAACCCTCCCTAAGTACATTTCAAAAATTAAAAAATCAAATAGGAGTCCTATAGTTGTCTAACTTTGTGAAGATATTTCGATATTATTACCGACTTCTACGGTTTTTCCAACTTCAGATTTAGCTACTCTTGTATTCACACTTAATCTAAAAAAATGATTAAATCTAGATGCAGCCACCCAAGGGGGCATAGTTGCTTGACGGTTCTGCACAAATATTTTTTGAAAGTTGGGGTAAGCTTCACCTAAAGAAGAATCTCTTGTAGGAACTATGCAACGCTGACAGGGATTAACTCCCAAAAACTGCACGTCTCCTACTATAAAAGATACAGTTTCTCCATTGGCAGTATACAGCCTATCTTCCCAAAATGCGGGTACACCATCAATCTCAATATTGGCACGCATCCGACGACGCATTTCATCTACACTCATACCAGGAAACCAAGAAGCTACTTCTGTTAATGTTGCGGTGCTAATTACTGTTGCACCAGGTGAGTCTGTATCATCAGGAAAACCCATATTGGTGTTTTGGGTTAATTTGACAGCAAACCCGAAAAAATCACTTAATGTTGCTTGTAGTTCTGCTTGTTCTCTATCAAGATGAAAAATTTGTGGTGAGTCGCTATCAGGAATTTTGAGGTGAATAATTCTCTCTTTTAAAGAAAATTCTGAGCGCAATAAATGAATTTTGGCATGGCGTTTACCATTGACAAATTTACCCTGTGCATCAACAATAGCAAATTCGCGGTCATACTGAAGTGCGCCACTAGGTAAAATCGTCGCTTTTTCTACTTCGATTCCATCCAATGATTTAATTGGATATAGCAAAATCTTAGCTAAATACGGCATTTTTTAAAATAATTCGTAATTCGTAATTCGTATACTGCAAACGGGTGAAATCTGGACTTATGTCATACTGTTCGCGGAGCGTGGCGTTAGCCATACGTAACGTAGTGCAGCGTTCGCGTAGCGTGCCGTAGGCTCTAGTACCTCGGAGATTCTTCACTTCGTTCAGAATGACACCAAGCCAGTTTTACTCCTGACTCCTGACTCCTGACTTCTGACTCCTAGCCCTAACTATCGCGATCGCACACTTCCGGCTTGACAATCGCGTAACCAAAGTTTAACACCTTGTGCGATCGCACCACTACTACTTTCCCTCGCTGCTGCAATAGGTGGTTTAACTGGATATTCACCAGTGCGAGTAAACATCATCACTACATTCCAACCATTTTTAGTTTTCGTCAAAAACAACCAGTGAAATTGTTGTAATTCTACGGCTTTTTGATTTAAATACTGTCTTTCAAAGGTAGTAAAGAAAACTTGCTCTACTCCCTCTGATTCATATTTATTTGCGGTATCAATCCCAGGATTTAAAGGTAAAGCTTGAAACTCAGGTTTACCAGCTACCAATACATAAGGGAAAATATCAACGCTGCGACTGAGACGACGAGCGCGTTGGGTGGCACGGTTAGCATAACTCGGTAAATCTAACAGTAACTGTGTAGTTAAAGTTTCTAAACTTTGCTCTGAACAAGAATTACCTATTTCTGGGTTGACAGTTTTGGGAGTGAGAGTTTTGGACAATGCAGGAGAAATGAATAGCAAATAACTACAGGCTACTAACCACAAGCAATAGGTGACAGAGTTGAAAATCTGTTTGTGTCTAAATTTTATCATTAGTTGATTTCCTAATCACCTTGGTAGTTGCTATATACAGCAGATTCCAGATCAATGAGATACAGAGTCTAAATTCAAAGCCAGATACTAATCTGACTCCTTCTTCCTTCTTCCTTCTTCTTTACTCTTGTACGGGCGAAGCATTCGGGCGATCAATTATCAGTTTTTGTCCAAGGCTATTTTCCGAATGCTTCGCCCCTACTTTTCCTGACTCCTATTTTCATTTAGTTCTTCGGTAATCTTCTGCCAAGCTAACACAGGATCAGCCGCTGCTGTAATTGGACGACCAATAACCAGATAATCTGCACCTGCTTTGATAGCTTGAGAGGGTGTGAGCGATCGCTTTTGGTCTCCTTTTTCAGCCCAGGTTGGACGTACACCAGGACAAACCAACAAAAAGTCATTTCCACAACTTTCCCGTAATTGTCCCACTTCTTGGGGTGAACACACAGCCCCGTCTAAACCCGATTCTTGAGCCAAAAGCGCCATTTGTAAAGCAAATTCTGGCAATTCTATGGGTATCTTTAATTCAAACGCCAATTGTCTGGTTGAAATGCTGGTTAACAAAGTAATCGCAATTAATTTGGGCGGTTTTGTACCCGCTTTTTCGGCTCCTACTTGTACCGCTTCGGTGGCAGCTTTCAGGGCATCTATACCATTAGTAGAGTGGATTGTCAATAAATCCACACCATAAGCAGCAGCAGCACGACAAGCACCTGCAACCGTGTTGGGGATATCGTGAAACTTTAAATCTAGAAAAATGCGTTTTTGGCGAGATTTGAGAATTTCTAGAATTGTGGGACCTGTGCTGGTAAACAGTTCTAAACCGACTTTCCAGAAAGTGACTTGAGGAAGTTTATCCACAAGAGCGATCGCACTATCTAAATCTGATACATCTAAGGGAACGATAATTTGGTGATTGGTCATTGGAGTCAGGAGTTCAGGAGTTCAGGAGTTCAGGAGTTCAGGAGTCAGGAGTTTTAGATATTGTTGTATTTCTTCCCAGCCCCTTTTCAATCTATTAAACGCACAAACTTATTTTTACCAACTTGCAAAACTTTACTGTGTAAATCACTAGGTTCTGAGAATGTAGTATCTGCATCAGTAATTTTGACACCATCTAAGCGCACTCCACCTTCTTGAATTTTGCGTTTCCCTTCCCCAGTGCTTTTACACAAACCAGTAGCACCGAGAAGATAAGCTAATTTAGCTGGAAATTGAGGTACAACAGCCAGTGAAAATTCTGGAACAGCACCTTCCTTCCCACCGCTTTTTGCAGCTTCCTTCGCTTCATTAGCTGCTTGTTCACCATGATACTGTCTGACAATTTCCCAGGCTAGAAATTCCTGGCGATCGCGTGGTTTTTCTGGCAAACTATCTAAAGGTAAATCTGTCAGCAATTCAAAATATTGTGACAGTAAATTATCTGGCACACCTTGGAGCTTCTGATACTTTTGAGAAGGGTGTTCTCCCAAGCCCACATAATTACTTAAGGACTTAGACATTTTTTGTACACCATCTGTACCAATCAAAATTGGCAACAGCAGCCCAAATTGAGGTTTTAGATTAAAATGGCGTTGCAAATCTCTACCTACTGCAATGTTAAACTTTTGATCAGTACCGCCTAACTCCACGTCAGCCTCAACTGCCACAGAATCAAAACCCTGCATTAATGGATACAGGAACTCATGAAGGAAAATAGGATTCTCTTTTTTATAACGTTCCGCAAAACCTTCCTTAGCTAACATCTGTCCCACAGTCATAGTAGAAAGTAACTCCAAAGTTTTCCCCAAATCAAGACGGGAAAGCCACTCTGAGTTATAACGCACCTCCAATCTGCCTGGTGTGTCAAAATCTAAAATAGGGCGGACTTGGTCAAGATAAGTTTGAGCATTTTGAGCCACATCTGCCTCTGTCAGTTGACGACGCACATCAGACTTACCAGTAGGATCACCAATACGAGCCGTAAAATCGCCAATAATCAGAACAGCCGTATGACCAGCATCTTGAAAAGCTCGCAGTTTTCTTACAGGTATGCTATGACCAAGATGAATATCTGCACCAGTAGGATCAATACCCAGCTTGACTCTTAAAGGACGATTCGCATTTGCTAAACGGGTTTCTAGACTTTCAGCTTCACTATCATCATCAGGTTGAGGAAAAATATCTGCCACACCACGATGTAACCAAGAGAAATTTTGCGTCATAATATGAAATTCGCTATTAACTACACTTTGTACTTTAGAAATTAGGTTAGTTATGTTCACTGGCAAATTATCTGTGTTTTGCTCTGCCAGACTACTATAATTGCAAAAAATTAACCGACTTTTTCCATTCCATCAATTACATTTATATTTACTAGTGAGGAAGTGAGAACGCCGTGTCGTCTAGGACTTTTGAAGACAAACAGCCACAAGAGCAGGCTTCATCTGGATTTGAGTTTTTTAAAGGAGTAGGTCAAGTAACCGGCGCTACTCTGCTATCTATCACGCTGTTAACAAGCTCTATTGTAGCCGGGGGACTGGTTGGACTAGCCACTAGTTTCCGCAATTTGCCAGACGTGAGACAATTACGTAACTTTTCTCCTTCAGAAACTACATACATATATGACATTAAAGGTAAACTTTTAACAAGATTTCATGGTGAAGCTAACCGGGAAGTCGTACCCCTAGATAGAATTTCCCCAAATCTGAAACGGGCAGTATTAGCCAGTGAAGATAGTCACTTTTTCACTCACCACGGTATTAACCCTACTGGTGTTGGCCGGGCTGTAGTCGTCAACTTAGTAGCAGGTGGTGTCAAAGAAGGTGGTTCTACCATCACCATGCAGTTAGTCAAAAACCTGTTTTTGTCTCAAAAACGTGCTTTTACTCGCAAATTAGCAGAGGCTGTACTAGCAATTCGGTTAGAACAAATTCTCAACAAAGACCAAATTTTAGAAATGTACCTCAATCAAGTTTATTGGGGTCATAACAATTACGGCGTACAAACAGCAGCACGGAGTTACTTTAACAAATCAGCAGAATTTTTAACTTTGGGTGAGTCAGCAATGATGGCTGGTTTAATCCAAGCCCCTGAGGAATTCAGCCCCTTCGCTAGTATGAAGCTGGCAAAACTGAAGCAAAAAGAAGTGCTGGGGCGGATGTTGGAATTGACTTGGATTACCCAGAAAGAATATGACGATGCTCTCAAGCAAGAAATTAAACTCGGTAGAATCAGGTCATTTCAAGGTAGTGCTTCACCTTACATAACCAATGCTGTAGCCCAAGAATTAGCGAAAAAGTTTGGGCGTGACGCATTGCTAAAAGGCGGAATGCGGGTACAGACGACTGTCGATGCTAAATTTCAAGAAATGGCAGAAGAAACAGTCGCCAAGTGGCATAAAACTCTACTGGGTCGAGGGTTATACAAAAATCAAATTGCCCTTGTGGCAGTTGACCCCCGGACTCATTTTGTTAAAGCCCTAGTGGGTGGTGTAGATTCTAAAGCCAGTGAGTTCAACCGCGCCACCCAAGCTCAACGTCAGCCTGGTTCAGCTTTTAAACCCTTTGTTTACTATGCTGCCTTTGCTACTGGTAAATATACTCCAGATAGTACAGTGGTAGATTCTCCAGTTAGCTACCGAGATGGTAATGGTTGGTACTTTCCGAGAAACTATGATGGCGGCTTTAGCGGTGCAATGTCAATTCGTACCGCCCTTTCTCAGTCTCGGAATATCCCTGTAATTAAGCTTGGCAAAACCGTAGGGATGAATAGAGTGATTGAAATTTGCCGCACCTTGGGCATTATGAGTCCGATGGAACCTGTTACTTCTTTACCTTTAGGTGCGATCGGTGTCACTCCTCTAGAAATGGCTAGTGCCTATGCTACCTTTGCTAATTATGGCTGGCAGTCACCACCAACAGTGATTGTAAGGGTAACAGATAGCAGTGGGAATGTGTTACTTGACAACACACCTAAACCGCAGCGAGTCCTTGATCCTTGGGCATCAGCAGCGATTATTGATGTCATGCAATCTGTTGTTACAAGTGGTACAGGTAAAGGCGCTGCTATAGATAGGCCAGTTGCAGGTAAGACGGGGACAACTTCTTCAGAAAAAGATATTTGGTTTGTGGGTACAGTACCACAACTCACAACTGCTGTCTGGATCGGGAGAGACGATAACCGCCAATTATCTAGCGGTGCTACAGGTGGTGGGATGGTTGCTCCTATCTGGCGTGATTTTATGAGCAAAGCTCTTAAGGGTGTACCTGTAGAGAAATTCAAGTCACCTTCTCAGTTTTCTCGCCCTAAATCAAATTAGGGAGTAGGGAGCAGGGAGCAGAAGAAAGATAAATACTCTTCCCCTGTCCCCACTTTCCTGTCTCCCTTCAAGGCGTTTTTTCCAGTTCGGCTTTCATCCTGTTGAGGGTGACGTTCATTTGCTCAAACATTTGTTGCGGGGTAACGCCAAACTGACCTAGCTGAGTTTTTAGTTGCTCTATGGTCATTTGCGCCATGAAGTCTTCTGATAGCTCAAAACGCTTCATAAAGATGCGATATCGATCCATCATTGCTTCCATCTGCTCAATAAACAGCTTTTTGCCCTCGCGGTCAAATTTGCCGTAGTCGTTGCCAAGCTTAATCAGCGATTGATAATCTTCAAAAAGCTGCTTGGCTTCATGCTGAACTATCTCAGAATCAAAGAATCCCATTTTGCTTCTATTTAACTGAGTGCTATTACCCAGTAATTTCAAATTTTGCCTCTAGTATTATTTTAGCTTAAACAAAAAGAAGCCCCACATCTCGCTCTTAGGGTTAATTAACAGTTAAGGTGTAGAACAAGAAGTCTTAGATAGAATAAGACCGTGGGGTAGAAAATTTGCTATTTGAGCAACTAAGTTAACTTGACCTTTGGCATCGACAACCCATCCTTGCGCTTCTACAATCTCTGTTGGTATACGGTCACTAACACCTACAGGTTGAATATCTGGGTTATTTTGTTGATTAGACACTAGTTCCACTAAATCAACTAATGCTCTTGTCCCAGTAAATAAATCATCAGGACTAGATGGTAATCCACCACGGCCAATGATAGTAAACTTATTTTCTCGACTGGCAAATTTGCTACCAGCTGCACATCCCTGGGCAACCTGATTATCAGTATCAATCACACTAGTTGACAGATCAATTAAGCCTTGACTGGGATCGGTAGATAACTGATTAATTTGGACTGTACCACTAAACTCTGGACTTGCTCCAGTGGCAGTAATATCACTTTCTGGAGTTAGTTGATCTCGAAA
Source organism: Anabaena sp. WFMT (assembly GCF_051781005.1). Classification (NCBI taxonomy): domain Bacteria; kingdom Bacillati; phylum Cyanobacteriota; class Cyanophyceae; order Nostocales; family Nostocaceae; genus Anabaena; species Anabaena sp. WFMT. The sequence goes on from NZ_JBPWOA010000052.1 coordinate 172,183, forward strand.
CTGTGTCCCAAAGACACCTTGAGTAGTAATTGTCACCTTACCACCACGAAAATCAGTCGAATTGGCACTAATGTCACTATTTTCTGCTGCTGCTAAAACATCAGTAACAATGGTGATATTGCCACCAATAACATTGCTACCAGTCGCATTAGTAGTAATTTTGCTACCATTACGCATAATCAAATCTTGAGAACGTAAATTAATACTAGCTTGCTCTTGATTAGTATCAGTACTATTGCTGCGGCTATTGCCACTAATAATACTAAGGTTGTCCATCAAAATCGAGTTAGCCTTCAAGCTAAAATTGCCTGCATTTCCTGAGCCTAAAGCCTCTACAGTGATTGTAGCCCTATCAAGGATTTGTAAATTATTAGTATTAACTTTTATATCTCCTGCTGCCCCTGTTGCACTTAACCCAGAACTGGCAAAAAAACCACTGGATGATCCATTAATATCAGTACCAACTAGTTGGATATCAGCAGCATTGACTGTTAAAGTTCCAGCTTTACCTGCACTAATAGTGGAAACACTGATTTCTGCCCCCTCCTGAAGTTGCACTTTATTAACATTAATAAGCAAGTTTCCTCCATTCCCGACACCAACAGCACCAGCACTAATTTTGCCATCCTGCATTTGCAAAGTATTAGCATTAATATTTAAATTACCTCCGTTACCTGTTGCCCCAATTTCTGATGCAGTACCTAAAGCATTAACAAAGCTTTCAGGTTCTTTACCAATTAAGTGAATATCAGAGGCATTAATTGTTAAATTCCCACCATTTCCCGCGCCAAAAGTGGCAGCCGATATAGCAGTATTTTTTCTTAGAATTAATTGATTAGTGCTAATTTCTATATTTCCAGAATCAGCAATACCCAGGGTAGAAGAGTTGATATTTGTATTAACATTTATATCATCAAATACTTGGTAAAAAGATTCACTTGGCGTTAGTTGAATTGATTCAGAAGCATTAATGTTAATATTACCTGCTTTCCCTGTACCTAAAGAACTACTGGCAATAGATCCTCGATTTTGAAGCCGCAAATTTTTTGTCTTAATATTGATGTTACCAGCATCTCCACTACTTTGGAGTCGATTTCCTGTTGCTAATAAAGATTCAATTACTTCTATTGACTCAGAGGCGTTAATGTTGAGATTACCACCATTACCCTGATCAATAACAGAAACTAATAAAATAGCTCCATTCTTAAGTATCAATTTATTTGTATTAATTTCAAAATTTCCGGTACTTCCAGAACCATTACTAAGGATAAAAAAACCATCCCTTCCTTCAGAAACATCAGTGCTGGGATCGAGAATGTTTGCTGCTTTTTTCTCAAATTCACCAGTACCAATTATTTCTATAGTATCGGTGGCATTAATGGTTATATTACCTCCTGGTAATGACCCCAAAGTTAAAGATGCTATGCGCGATCCTTCACTCATTTGCAGATTACCAGTTTGTATCTGCATCTCTCCCCCACCAATGCCACTGGTATCAACATTAGCTTCAGCAGTTAGTTGAATATTGCCAAATTTTTGTATGCCATCATAAGCCAGGGAAAATCCTTGGTTGGTGGAGGTAAGACTAACTAAACCTTCTCCAGCAACACTACCCAATTCTAATCTTCCTCCATTTGTCTTTAGTGTTGCACCCTTTAAACTGATATCACCACCTACTAAAGCTAAGGTTTGATTTGCTTGTATCTGCAATCCAGTAACTTTACTCTGTACTTGAATCAATTCAGGATGTGCTGCAAATTGCAATCCCATAGGCATACTGATAGTCAATAATGGTGTGCTTTGAGAAACTTGACTACTAAACTGCGTACCATCTACAAATTTGATGCTGTTGGCTGTACTCGCTATCAAAGAACCACCAATGTTTAAATTGGCATTTTCACCAAATACAATCCCGTTAGGATTGATGAAAAACAGGTTTGCACTACCATGAGTACGAATCAGTCCATCAATATGGGAGATGGAGTTACCTGTTACCTTGGTGAGGATGTTTTGAATTGCCGAACTATTATTAAATAAGGCTTCACCACCAGTAGGTACAGAAAATTCTTGGAAACTGTGAAATAGATTAACTCCCTTAACTGTACCACCGTTAATTTCACAGACTGTGCAATTTTGTTGTACCTGAGAGTTAGTTGGAAGGGTGTTGTCAGGAATTATTTGGGCTGTGGCTTCTTTGGTGTGAGAGGAGGAAATGAGCAATGCTAACAGGTACAAGCTTAAGGGTAAAATAGCAGATTTTTTTGCACCTTGGCTTTGTTTGAGAGGATCGATTTCCTGTTTGCTCATGTTGGGTTATTTATTTGTCTATGTTGTTATTTTTGTTCGCTAGTTGTTAATTATACAATAAGGCTGTGCAATCCGCCTATACAAGAAAATTTGGTTCTTCGGTTCTTTTTATGGAAAACCTGATAAAAGAGATGCAAGAGTCGGGAAACTGTCTGATAGCGTAGCGTGGCGTAGCCATATCAGGATTTCCAGGATTTAAGGATGAACAGGATAAAGTCTGGGATTTGATCACCAATTACCAATTACCAATTACAAAAAAGGGAACAGGGAACAGATAAGAAACTTTAGTTCTGAGTTTAAAGCTCAGTCAAAAAAAAAGATGTTTTTACAAGATGACGAGCAGCGAAAAAAACAGTTTCATTATTTCAATTTCATGTTTTTAAACATTAGTTTTTTCTGTAAGCATTAGCGCCCATATCCCAAAGCCATCTTGAGTATATCTTTGTATATTTCGCTGAATCCACGTCTGAGTCATTTGGCGATCAAAAGGTTTCGGGTAGAACTGCATTGCTTCAGGATTGGAGAAGACTTCGAGTAAATCGTCTACGTCATTAAGAGTCATTTCCCGCAAAATTAATCGTTTAGTTTCTAAGAGCATATTGCGATTCCTACGGAGCGCTTTGCTATCGCTTTACTAACACCCTCAAAATATCACCTGAGTGATAGTTTTACTAGCTCGATGGGCTGTTACAAAGAAAAATGTGACATCATTCCAATAGCCTTCTTTAGTTGCAGCTTGATTTACTTCTGTAAAGTATTCTTGCTTACAACGCTCTAAGTCCTCCTCTGATATTTTCACATCCTGAAGCCCGAATGCACTCTTAGCATTACCATTCCACGCAATCTCAGCATCTTGCAAGTAGAAGCCTAATTGCTCAGTTGTAATTTCGATCTCTTCAAAGCCAATTGTTTCCAGTATTTGGTAACACTTCTGATGTGTTCCGAGTAATTCATTAGGATTTGGGATAGTGATACCGTATTTTTGAACTACTGCCCGAAACAAAACAGATGCGGTTGGAGAGGTTTCTGCAAGGCAGGAAAATGCGACAATTCCGCCTGGTTTTAGAGCATTATGCCATCGACAAAGTGATGTGGGAATATCTGTGAAGTAGGCGATCGCAGATGAACACATAATAGCATCAAATTGCCTCTCCTCAAATTCTTGCTCATCTGCATCCACTGTATCAAACATGATATTAGTCAATCCTAAAGCTGCAACTTTTTGCTGGGCTTGCTGCAACATTCCCAAAGCAAAGTCAGTTCCCAAAACATAACCTGTAGAACCAACAATTTGAGCCGCAGCAATAGCTGCTAGACCTGTGCCAGTAGCGACATCTAAAACTTTCTGACCTGGTTGTAATTTTGCTAATTCTACTAATCGAGAGGCAGCTCGTCTATGAAACTCATTCTCGTAGTTTGGGCGGTTGTTGAAATCGTTAAGAATCTGCTGTTTATAAGCATTTAGCGATGAGTAATTCATACACAGTTATTGATTTAGTCTCTTACATGAAATAATTAAAGTCCTTCACGCAAACCCATGGCAATTTTACTGTGTTTTTCTATTTGTCCCATTACCTGTTTTGCCCGCTTTATTACCACTGCTGGTAAGCCGGCTAATCTTCCGGCTTCGATACCATAGGATTTATCAGCACCTCCTGGTTGAACTTGATGTAAAAAGATAATTTGGTCGGGTAACTCTTTAACTGTAACTTGATAATTAGCCACATTAGGAACAATACTAGCTAGTTCATTTAATTCATGATAATGGGTAGCAAAAATTGTCCTTGATTGAATTTCTACTGCTAAATATTCTGCGACAGCCCAAGCTATTGATAATCCGTCAAAAGTAGCTGTTCCGCGACCAATTTCATCTAACAAAACCAAAGATTTAGCAGTCGCATGATTGAGGATATTTGCTGTTTCATTCATCTCTACCATAAAGGTAGATTGACCAGTTGCTAAATCATCAACAGCACCGACACGGGTAAAAATGCGATCGCACACTCCCAGCCTAGCAGACCGAGCCGGCACAAAACTCCCCACCTGCGCCATCAACTGAATCAACCCCACCTGACGTAAATAACAACTCTTCCCACTAGCATTTGGCCCCGTCAGAATCACCAAATCAGGCTTCTCCTCCTCCGCGTCCTCTGCGCCTCTGCGGTTCGTTTCTCCTCCTAACCCAGTCGAATTAGGAACAAAAAACCCAGCAGGTAAAGACTGTTCCACCACAGGGTGACGACCATCAACAACCTCAATCTCCTGCCCTGCAAGCATTTCAGGACGACAGTAACCTTGATGTACAGCCAATTCTGCCAAACCACACAACACATCCACAGCTGCTACCGCACGGGAAATATTCCGAATTATCTCCGCATGACTACCCACTTCTTCCCGCAAAGCTGCAAAAATCTCATATTCCAACTGATTTAAATCATCCCTAGCTGTGAGAATTCGCGCTTCTCGTTCCTTCAAATCTGGGGTGATGTAACGTTCCTCATTTGTTAAGGTTTGCTTGCGGATGTAATTATCTGGAACTTGGTCAGATTTAGAACGCGAAATACTAATGTAATAACCAAAGGTTTTATTAAATCCCACCTTCAAATTTGGAATTCCCGTTCTCACCCTTTCATCAACTTCTAAATTTGCAATCCATTGTTGATCACCTTCCACAGTCGCTTTTCTTTCATCCAACTGCGGATTTATCCCTGGACGAATTAAACCGCCTTCTTTGAGATGAATAGGTGGTGATTCTACGATATGCAGTTGTAATTTTTTTGCTAATTCTTCCAGTACAGCGGGTACTTTTTGCAAAGCTTTGAGAAATGGGGATTGCGCTTCTGATGCTATGTATGATAATTCAGGTAAACGGGAGAGAGAATCAGCTAAAGCGACTAAATCCCGTGCATTTGCTCTCCCTGAACCTGCGCGACCTGTTAACCGTTCTAAATCGTAGATTTGTCGTAATAACTGCCGTAAATCTTGACGGAGAGGGGTATTTGTAACTAATTCTTGAATGGTATCTTGGCGTGATTTAATACCTTTAATATCAAGTAGCGGTTGTAACAACCATCTTCTTAAAGCTCGTCCACCCATTGCAGTGCTAGTTCTGTTTAAAGCCCACAATAAAGAACCGTGAAATGTGCCATCGCGGACGGTTTGGGTAATTTCTAGGTTGCGTCGGGTTTGGTGGTCAACAATGAGATAATCAGTCAGGGTGTAGGTGTGTAATAGTTGCAGAAAAACGGTATTTTCTTTTTGGGTATCTTCGATATATTCCAATAGTCCACCAGCAGCGCGAACAGCGAGGGGGAGATGTTCACATCCTAAACCTTCAAGCGATCGCACTTTGAATTTCTGCAATAATTTACTTCTAGCTTCAGCTTGGGAAAAGGGAAGTTGCGATCGCAAACTATAACAAAATGTGGGTGGTAAACATTGGGGAAGAGATGGGGAAGTTTCCCCTGGACGCAGTAAAGTACCTAAATCGGGGGCATTTGTGGGAAACAGAACCTCAGATGGTTGCAACCGCATTAGTTCTTGAGTAAGATTTTCTAAATCGCTACCTTGACAGGTGAGAAATTCTCCAGTTGATATATCTGCGTAAGCTAATCCCCAATGATTAGCCGCAATTACCACAGCCGCAAGGTAATTATTGCGACTTGCTTTGAGCATTCCTTCTTCTAGCAAAGTCCCTGGTGTGAGGATGCGGGTAACTTCGCGTTTTACCAAACCAATAGCATCAGCAGAGTCTTCCACTTGGTCGCAAATCACCACAGCGTAACCTTTTTCTATCAGTAAGGTTGTGTAGCGTTCCCAAGCGTGGTGGGGTACACCGGTCATAGCGACGCGACCAAGTTCACCACCGTGTTTACTGGTTAAAACTAATTCTAGTTCTCTGGAGACTGTGACTGCATCTTGGAAAAAAGTTTCAAAAAAATCACCGACGCGATATAGCAGCAACGCATGAGGATATTTATCCTTCATTTCTACATAGTGCTGATACATCTTACTCAGCTTGCTGCGGTCTTCTATTAATCGCGTATCGCTAAGAGGTGTATGAGGTTGATTGGGTTCCGTTGGTTGAGGTGTGTTGGGAGAAACGGTCATAGATGCTTAGGATGTTACGCACGGAATAGCCACAATACTCGATGATAACGTGATGTGGGGGATGGGGGTGCGATCGCTTAAAGTTTATTTATTTTTTGGTGTTGTGGATTTAGGAAGTCTCACGCAAAGGCGCAGAGGCGCAAAGAGGAAGAGAGAGATTATGATTGTAATACTGGTTCTCTATCTACAAGAAGCATTTCAATTACTTCACCTCAATTTTGCCGTAATTCATCCAATGTTTCACCTTGAGAATACACTCCAGGAAATCCAGGTGCATAAGCAACATAAAGCTTTGTTTGTGAATCTCTCTCAATAATTGTGGTGAAAGTCTTCATAGAATGCTATGTGAGATGATATGTTGAGATTTTATATGAGTTTAATCTGCTGCGATAGCTGGTCAAAAATTCTGGTTTTCTCTACTATTAATGTAAATGTCTATTTTCCACGGCTACTACGGCGTGTAGGAGGAGTTGGTTGTGGTGGTTCTTGAGATTTTAAACCATTATCATCAGTCAGAAATTCTACATGAAAACCTTTTTCACGATAGTAATACCAACCCAATACGACAATACTAGCATCTCCCATCGAGGTTTTTTCTACAGCTTGATTAGGAAATTTATCTGCTAAATTTTTCAATCCTTCCGCTTCCCAAAGTATGATTTGTTCATGAAAAGCAGCCCAAGGACTTTTTTCATCAGCAGCATCAATCATTATTTCTGCAAATCTTTCAGATGTTATCCGTTTACTGTCTGAATTTGTGGTTTTAGCTTGTGCAATATGATTACCTGTTTCTATAACTGTAGCTAAAGGAAGTACCAAAGTTGTTCCTTTCTCAATTTCTGTGTGTATTTTCTCGTCAACAAGCTCAAAATCCCATTTATTATTACCAGCAGTTTCTTTACCTGGAACTTTTAACCAGACGCACAATAAAGACGTATCTATTAATAAAACTTTTCTCATATTTTTAATTACTCCCCATGAGAAAGGCTGCGTTCAATTGCGCCTTTAGTAGTCATTTGTCCCAAGGAATATGATGCAAATAGTTTTGGGAAGTTGTCAATATCTTCTAAAAGGGTAAGTTTACTTTCTCCGGTTTCTGAATCTCGATGTGCAACAACCACAAACGGAACTATTTCTGAACCAAAAGCATCAAGTAAAGCTGGGTTATGGGTAGTTAGTAAAATATCAATATTGCGTTTACTGCCAATTTCTTTTAATATTTTCACAAGTAATGCTGCACGGGAAGGATGTAAACCATTATCTATTTCTTCTATGACAATTTGACTACCTTCTGGGCGTGTGAGTAATGCTGTGAGAATTGCTAGAAAGCGTAATGTTCCATCTGACATATTTCTAGCATCAATTTCTGTTGTTTCTCCAGGTTTCCATTCTTCCTGACAGTAAAGCATAGCATCTGTACCAAATCTACCCACTTTTTCAGCCCATAGTTTTTGAATATCACCTTCGGGTAAATCTTTAATATAGTAAGATAGATTTAATTCAACTTCTGCTTTTTTTTCTTCTGATAATGCTGCAAGTACACCAGCAATGTTTGAAGCATCACTTTCTATGTTTTCAGAAAGTCGTGAAAAATCACGCATTTTGGAAGGAATGGGATTTAAAATTAGAATGTTTGCAATTGTTGGACGAATTACATTATTAATTAAATTAGGCAACTTTTTATCATTAAAGTCTAATGTCCTTTTATGCGATTTTTCATTTTCCTCATTTAGTCCATCTATTCTGAGGTTAAAAAATTGACCTATTGTACAACTTTGATAATTTGATAAATAACTTCTAACTACAAAGTTATATCCATCTAGAGAAAAAGTTTGGTACAAAATACGATTATTATCTTGATAATCATAGACAGTTATATTTTCTTCTAGAAGATGAACAGGATTGTCTGTACATACTTCAATGGAGTGAAGATAATCAATTTTATTATTATCTCCCTGAATTAGTGTCTTCAAGGTGAATACCGATTTACCTTGATAGCCAGCCCACTCAACACCACCACGAATAGAAGGAAGTGTTTTATCTCCTGCTAAAGCTGTTTCAATATTTTCACCGTTAGCTATTCTTTGCAAAAATTCCAAAGCTTCGACGACATTAGACTTACCACTTGCATTAGTTCCAATCAGCACAGTTAAAGGATCAAGTGGAAGTTCAGCATAACGGAAACTTTTCCAATTTTCGAGAATGAGTTTTTTAAGCATAATCAACTCCCAAAATATTTCTTATCTTTATCGTAAACAAAATCAACCCTCAGCGAACCTCCGCGTTAACCTCAGCGCCCCTCTGCGTTTCAATTACATCCTCAACCTTCCTCAACTCACCAGCCCGCCAACTATCAGCAATATCCTTAATAAAACTAGCAAGAGGAATAGCCACCAACAAACCCAAAACGCCTCCCAATTTTGCACCTAATAATAAAGAAATTACCACCCAAACAGGATTTAACCCAGTCAAATTACCCAAAATACGCGGTGCGATAAAATTAGAATTTATTTGGTCAATAGCAACAGCTACACCTAAAACTTCTACACCTAACCAAAAGTTGTTCAACGCCACCAATAGACTAACTATTGCAATACCTATACCTGTACCAAATGGAAAGAGAGAAAAAAGACCAATTGCAATTCCAAAAAGTAATGCTAATGGAACTCGTAGCGCCACAAATGCCAGAGTTACTACCACACCTAATACAGCACCTAATGTTGCTTGACCAATAAAATAATTTTGAAAATCTTCTCGTAATAAGTCTCTAACTCTTGTACCAATATTTCGCGGAAACCACTGGTAAATTCCATTCCATAAAGGTTCACCATTTAAAATTAAATAAACGGTTATTACTAATGTTAATAGTATGTTAACTAAAGCCCCAATCGTGTCGAAAGCAAAACCTAAAATTTTACCTGTAAAAGACTGAAATTGATTAGAGATTCTTTCCAGAAATTGAGTTGCCAAACCACTTAAATTCACAGGCAGTTGTTGTGTTGCTGCCCAATTTAAAAATGCTTGCAATTGATCATTGCCAGATTCAATCCAATAGGGGAAAATATTAACTAGTTCGTTAAGTTGTTGAAAAATTAGTGGTACTAAAATAACGCCAACAGCCCCTAAAATTACTATGGCTAAAAGTAATACTCCCACAATTGCTAAATTACGGGGAACTCCGCGTTTCTGAAAAAATTTAATCGGATAGTTTAAAACAAAAGCTAATAAAATTGCGGCAGAAACAACACTTACTAAAGGTTGAAAGTACTGCACAACCTGAATTAATAACCAACCATTAAGAATGACTACGGGAAAGGCTAAACCTATACTTACCCATTGCGGTATTTTGTTTGCTATTTGCATGAAGCTAAATCCACTATATTTATTAAGTTTTACAATGTCAGATATCTAGTTGAAATTTTGCAATTAGAAGATAGAAATTTTTCTTTTTTGATTAATAAAGTCCATCATGATTTTTTTATGGATAGTGCTTAAAGGTCTGACTTCATTTGCTATGGCTGAATAACAATCACCTCGATAGATATCTTCTGGGGTTAATAATCCCATGTCCCAACCTTCATTTAAAACTAATTGATCTAATTCCACTAATAATGGTGCTTGAAAAACATGACGGATAACTCTCTCGTCGGGATAAATTCCAAATTTGCTAAAAGATGGTAATTCGTAACCAATTTCTTCAATTACTTCCCGCACAAGTGCTATTTCTGCTGTTTCACCAGGTTCTAAATGTCCCCCAAAGAATCCCCAGCAACCAGCAGCGGCGATAGTGGGGATATTGTCGCGTAGTTGCATGAGATATTTGTCGTTTTGGTAAAGAATTACAATTGCTACTTGTGGTATTTGATTATTCATAAATTTCTACATTGGGTAAGGTTATTTGTGCTTTTCTGTGTGAAATTACGTATTTTTTATAGTGTTTGGTAGAGAATGGTCATCCCTACCTGTTCATTTTCATTGTTATTCTTCTTCTAAATAAATTTCTCCGTACTCTTGACCAGCTAAAGGAATACTTTTGTATTTTACTTTACCCTTCAACACTACATCTTGTCCCACTTGGAAATTTTTTTGATTAGTCACAACCCAGATTTTGCCTGTTGAGTCAGCGATTTGATATACTTGCCGCTTAACTAAAGGAGCTTGTTTTTCTACCTTGCCTTGGATGTAAACTGTAGTAGTGCGGTTGTCTTGTGCTGGTTTAATTGCCTGAATCGGTGTAACGTTAGCGCCAATTCTCAGATTATTTAAGTTCAATTCACCAGGTTTTCCGTTACCACAACTACAAAGTCCTAGTACCAGAAAAACGGTTAATCCTTGGTAAAAAGATTTCATAGAAGTCAGTTTTGCTTGTTGCCGAAAAGCAAACGATTGAGAGAATTTTTGCATGAATTCTAACCTTGTTACCAGTTTTCTCAAGTTTCCATTCATACCAAGTTGTGCTGATTACAGGAAATGGACAGAACAACTGTTTTTAATTTATCCTTTTCTTCTTTATCCTTCAGTTGACGCAGCTAATCTGAGAAAATAGTCGAAGGCAGAATGCAGGAGTCAGGAGTCAGGAGTCAGAAGGCAAATCAATACTCTCCCTCATTTTTCAAGTCCCCAGTCCCCTTACAGGTAAATTTTATGGAAACACAAACTGCCAAACTGCTTGATGGTAAGGCATTAGCTGCTAAAATTCATCAAGAGTTGGCTGCTACGATCGCACAATTACAACCTAAAATTGGACGACCTCCTGGTTTAGCAGTATTGATGGTTGGGGACAATCCCGCATCAGCAGCTTATGTAAGTAATAAAGAAAAAGCCTGCACTAAAGTGGGTATTGCCTCTTTTGGTAAGCATTTTCCTGCCGCAACTACCTTAACAGAGCTAGAGGAAGTTATTAGTGAACTTAACCAAGATGAACGGGTAGATGGGATTTTGGTACAGTTACCTTTACCTAATCATTTAGACTCAATCGCACTATTACATCAAATTGCACCCGATAAAGACGCAGATGGACTACATCCAGTGAACTTAGGACGACTGGTGCGGGGTGAGTCGGGTTTACGCAGTTGTACTCCCGCTGGTGTGATGAGACTGCTAGAAGAATATAAAATTCCTTTGGTGGGAAAACAAGCAGTAGTGGTAGGACGTAGTATTTTAGTGGGTAAGCCTATGGCCTTGATGCTATTAGAGGCTAATGCCACTGTCACCATAGCTCATTCGCGATCGCACGACTTAAAATCCATCACCCAAAATGCTGATATTCTGATTGCAGCAGCAGGTCTTCCCGGACTAATCACGGCTGAGATGGTGAAACCGGGCGCGGTTGTGGTAGATGTGGGAATAAATCGCGTCACTGATAGCAGTGGGAAAAGTCGTTTGGTCGGTGACATCGACTTTCAATCAACGGCTAAGGTGGCAGAATATATCACCCCAGTTCCCGGTGGTATCGGGCCAATGACAGTCGCTATGCTATTGCAAAATACAGTTTCTAGCTATTTACGTGCAACGGGCAATTAGAGTAACGAGTACCGAGTATTGAGTGTGGAGTATGGAGTATGGAGTAATTAACGGTTTCCTGAACATTTTGACAGTTAAGCAGTAATAGTTCCTAACTGACTGTAACGATTTAAGATTTTTTGGCTCAAAACCCCTAGTTGAAAGTAGGAAATCAAGCTAAAATCCAAAATCGTTCGACTGACTTGTACTGAGCCTTGTCGTAAGTCCTACGGACAGGCTGCGCCAACGCGGAGCGTCCCGCAGGGAAGTAGCGCTCACAACGAAGTCTAAAATCCAAAATAAAATTACCAGTGAATCTTTCTGCTCCAGCACACCGTAAAATCTTCATATATATTGCAAGCAACCGAAAATTTTAGGACTCTAGGAATGGTAGCAACGGATAACTTTCAGAAAAAATCAGAGGAAACCAGGTTTAACCTCGCGTCCTATCTCAAAGAACGACAAAAGCTCTGTGATACTGCTTTAGATCAGGCTATTCCTGTCGTTTACCCAGAAAAGATTTATGAAGCCATGCGCTACTCTCTATTAGCAGGAGGTAAGCGTGTGCGTCCCATTCTTTGTCTTGCTACATCAGAAATGATTGGTGGCACAATTGAAATGGCCATGCCTACGGCTTGTGCAGTGGAAATGATCCACACCATGTCGTTGATTCATGACGACCTACCGGCTATGGATAATGACGATTACCGTCGCGGTAAATTGACGAATCACAAGGTATACGGCGAAGATATTGCGATTTTAGCAGGGGATGGCTTATTAGCTTTAGCTTTTGAGTTTGTCGCCACCCAAACACCCCAAAACGTGCCGAGAGAGAGAGCTTTACAAGTAATTGCTCGTTTGGGTAAGGCATTGGGTGCGGCTGGTTTAGTTGGTGGTCAAGTGGTAGATTTAGATTCAGAAGGTAAGTCAGATATTTCTCTGGAAACACTGAATTTTATTCATAATCACAAAACAGCCGCCCTATTAGAAGCTTGTGTTGTTTGCGGCGGAGTTATTGCTGGTGCATCTGCTGAAGATGTAGAAAAATTAACTCGTTATTCGCAAAATATTGGTCTGGCATTCCAAATCATTGATGATATTCTGGATATCACCTCTACCCAAGAACAACTAGGCAAAACCGCAGGTAAAGACCTAAAAGCCGAGAAAGTCACCTATCCCAGCCTGTGGGGAATTGACGAATCACGCGCCAAAGCCCAACAACTAGTTGAGTCAGCTTGTGCAGAATTAGCATCATTTGGAGAAAAAGCCATACCTCTTCAAGCGATCGCTCATTATATAGTTAGTCGTAATCACTAACATCAAAACCTAAAAAGCAGAAGGCTTTAAATATATCCATCTATTTAGCAATTTCTGCTGTGCTAGGCGAATTTGGCATCTTGGCTTACATAAAAAACTGTTCCTCAACACACAACCACTGCCCATATTTAACTAATTACCTAACCAAAACACCATGCAGGACATAGGCGACATTTTAAACAACAGGGTGCTGCTGGTTGCTCTTGTAGCTTGTTTTGTTGCTCAAGGATTAAAACTCATCTTTGAAGTCATCAAACATCGCAAAATAGATGTGCGTGTCTTAGTAACCACCGGAGGTATGCCCAGCGCCCATTCAGCTTTAGTAACAGCTTTAGCCGCTGGTGTCGGACAAACTCTAGGTTGGGCATCTCCTGATTTTGCTGTAGCTGTGATTTTTGCCATCATTGTCATGTACGACGCAGCTGGAGTGCGTCAAGCTGCCGGTAAACAAGCTCGCATACTCAATCAAATGATTGACGAATTATTTCATGAAAAACCAGACTTTAACCAAGACCGTCTCAAGGAATTACTTGGACATACACCAGTTCAGGTCATAGCTGGTGCGGCTTTGGGTGTAGCTATTTATTGGTTATCTAGAGCAGCTTATTAGTTATTAGTCAGACAATTTTAGATTTTGGATTTTGGATTGACCCCACATATAAATCTGGGGACTTGTACCATCAAATGATCATTAGTCATTGGTAAACTGTTAACTGAAAAAAATCACTTGGAACTTACTGCTGAACGCAGTAACATCACTTTTCTACCATCTGCTAAGAGGGCAAAAAACCCACCCTCATTTAATTTTTCTAACGTTTTGTATGCCTCTGTTTGATTGGTAGTATAAACAGCCAATAAATAAGGGCGTTGTCCATAGGAAACAAGACCCACATTACCCCCTACTGCTCTTTGCAAACTACTTGCCATGTCCGGGCGATTGAAATAATCTACCAGTACAGCATAACCATCTCCCAAAACTTTAGGATTATAGCTGACTCTCTGAGTTGATATCTGAGTTGCTACAGGTGGAGGTGTAACCATTGCAGGTGTCAAAGTTGGTGCTGTTGGTCGAGTCGTGATAATGGCAGATAATCCCACGATATTGTTAACATATTTTGCCCAACGATTAGCATCATCAATCTTGTTGAACCCGCCGATCCTCGTTACTGTTTCATTCAGATATTTACACGTAACAGGTTTCAAATCAGATGGTAAAGCACTGCGTAACTGTTGTTGACTATTAGTTGTAGGACTAACAACTAATAAAAGATACTCACCTGTATTAGGCGGTTGACACACAGGAATAGCTTGTTGAGCGAAAACAGAACTAATACCACCGATAAAGGGAGCGATCGCTAATAATAAAGTACTTGGTAAAAAATGAAATCTTGGCACAAACATTGGATACCTGATATTGTTTATTTTACAAGATGTATAAAACTACTTTTTGTTCCCTTTAGATTTGGCGAGGAAGAGCAAATAAACATAAATAAAGATAAACAAATATTTATCATTACTCTCCTCTACCTCAGCAACTAATGAGAAAATATATGGGACTTTATGACACAGTTGTCAAAGATGCCAAAGGATCAGAAATTGTTGCTGAAGGAGCCGTAAATTCCCCGGTGATTACATACTCTAATCGCAATTTTAGCCAAGTAATAAATTGAGAATTAGTAGAAATAATTGCCACCGGAGGTTGAGGACATTTCGCTTTTATTTGTTTCATTTCCGGTGCTTCCAGAAAAGCTGGTTGCTTAACTAACCAAAAATCAATTTCTTTTTCTTGTTCGTGGTAATGACGAGTGCGTTCCTTCAAAACTTCGTGTATTGGTTCTTCTTCGAGTAGAAAGTGTTGACTAGCCAAGACGTAATAGTATGTTTGCATTTTCATATCCTTTGGTTACTATTTAACAATTTATAGGGTACAGGAGCATTTCTGTACCCAACTCAGTTAACTTTTTTTGAATCCCTTAAACCAAGAACTAAAGGGACAACCACCACCCTTGCTTTCACTATTTACTAGTTTGCCACCTGCTGTCAGTTTTTCTAAAAACAGGTTGTTGTCAAAATAGTGTTCCAAGGATATAACCTTTAAATCATCGGTGACACGAGCCACACTCATACCGATAATTTCCACTGTCTCCCCAGTCGGTGCAAACTCTTTGTAAGCACCCTGAAAATGTCCCCAGTGTCGCCACTTGAATGTAACATTAGGTGGGGCTGAATAGACTTCCAGAACTTCCCAAGGAAAACCTTGAGGAAATGTACTGTGAAAGATTTTAGCCGATGATTCAAAACTTTCTTCAGAAGCTTTGTAATGTTCGGAATCAGCCATAAATAGATTGTAAGTACCTTGGGCGGATAAATCGTCTGCTGTATACTCTTTACCCCCATTAGTACTAACTCGAAACTGATCATTGACAACAGATAACCATTGCTGGGGGTTACTTTTGAAAGATACCTCCATCTCGAAGGTTCTCACCAAGTTCTGCACGATCGCTTCTAGTGTACCCTCTAAGTGATTGCAGGTACTCTCTTTAGCTAGATTTTCTTTAGAACGGCTATAGTCTGGTGGTGTTTGATAACGCCATTCAGCATGGGTACTGTATGCAATCACTGTATCCCGATCCTGTACCCAAAGCGGTAGGTTGTTAGACTGTGTGGAAGTCATAGAAGTCTTGATTTACAAATGTGACGTTACATGGCTTTGGATTACGCAGATAACTTCCCTCTAGTCAATTACGAATTACGAATTACGAATTACGAATTACGAATTACGAATTACCAAGTATGGCTTGTTTCATTTCTCGGACGGCTCTTTCTATTCCTACTAAGGCTGCCCGACTGATGATAGTATGACCAATGTTGAGTTCTTCCATACCTGGGAGCGCCGCTACGGGGTAGACATTCCAATATGTGAGTCCGTGTCCGGCATTTACCCTCAACCCAGCTTTAATCGCTCGCTCGCAACCCTGCGCTAATAAAGCTAGTTCGTGTTTGCGGGTAATTTCGTCTTTAGCTTCAGCATATTGGCCTGTGTGTAGTTCAATAAACTTAGCTTGCACCTTAACTGAAGCTTCGATTTGTGCTGTTTCGGCATCAATAAATAGACTTACGGGAATGCCAGCACTTTGCAGTTTATCAACTATCTCGCCTATTCTAGCAATTTGCCCGACAATATTCAAACCGCCTTCTGTGGTGACTTCTTCGCGTTTTTCGGGTACTAATGTTACATAATCAGGTTTGATGTCGAGAGCGATCGCTAACATTTCATCGGTTGCTGCCATTTCTAAGTTTAAGTGCGATCGCACCGTTTGCCTTAAAATTCTTACATCTCTGTCTTGAATATGTCTTCTATCTTCTCGTAAATGCACCGTAATTCCATCTGCACCTGCTAATTCTGCCAACACCGCAGCCGCTACAGGGTCGGGTTCTACAGTCCGTCTGGCTTGGCGAATGGTAGCGATATGGTCAATATTTACACCGAGTGTAGGCACGCCTGTTTTCTCCTGTTTCACTGTCTTCAAATGTTGATTTTAACCAATTCAGGGGGTATGAGTAAGTTGGTGTTAAAAATTGTCGTTATGATCAGGCAAGAAGCAGGGAGTAGGGGAGATAATAAATAATTACGAATTACGAATTACGAAGAGGTAATATGCTTTTAGAACTGCAACAAATTATTGTCAAACCAGGCCAACAAATGTTACTCAAGGATATTAGTTGGCAGCAATTAGAAAATATTTTAGAAGAAATAGGAGAAAAGCGTGCTGCACGTATTTCTTATAGTGATGGCTGGTTAGAAATCATGGTTCCTTTACCCGAACACGAAAAAGATAAAGAGATATTTGGTGAGTTGGTCAGAATTTTATTAGATAAACTCGAAATTGATTTTGAGCCTTTTGGTTCTACAACACTTAAAAATGAGAGAATGCGCCAAGCTGTCGAACCAGATACCAGTTTTTATATTCAAAATCAAGCTGCTGTAATTGGCAAAAATAGGATTGACTTAAATATAGATCCACCACCAGATTTAGCTATTGAAATTGATATTACTTCTCGCACTCGATTTGAGAATTATGAAATTTTAGGAGTTCCTGAACTTTGGAGATATCAACAACAAGGTTTGGAAATTTTCTTGTTACAAGAAAGGAAATATGTAAAGTCTCAATCTAGTCCTAATTTTCCTAATATCCCTATTGTGGAATTAGTTAATGAATATGTTCAGCAATGTTTAAAAATTGGCAGAAGTCAGGCTATACGTAATTTTAGAAATTGGGTTAAGGATAATTTGTAATCCCTGTTTAGTAAAGTTGCAAAATTAAGGTTGAATTGGTACAAAATCATATTCATCAGTTCCAGGTTTTTGTTGAACTTTGAGCAAGTCGATCCTAGTATTTCTGGTATTTCTGCGATCGCCTGATAAAAATTGAATCTTTCCTGTTGCACCATCGACTGAAAAATCCGAACTGTACAGTGCTTTTTGCAATCCATTACGGGTGTTACTCGTCTTCAAACCTTTAGTGATCGCCAAAGTCGCATCATAAGCCGTAGCCGTTCGCCAGTTTACGCGTCCACCCCAAAGTTTCATGGCATTTGATGCAAAAGGATTATCAGCTATAGCTGTAGGATGCCAAGGTACAGCAACTATTATGCCGTTGATATCGGCTTTGCCCTTCTGTAGAGTGTTATATGTTGCTAGAGTGGAGCTGCCAAGTAGGGTCAATCGTCCTTTATTAGCTTGTGCCACTCCTAAACCTTTATTCTTTGTGTCTACGTATATAGCTAATACCAAGCCATCTGCACCATTGGAAATAGCTTGAGAAATGACTTCACCAGCGTTGAAATTGGGGGCTGAAATATCGCAATTGGTGGAATTAATTCTGCCACCAGCATCCCCAATCGCTTTAATAAACACATCCTTAAATGATGAGCCATCAATGGCGCTGGAATCACTACAAATCAGAATATTTGTTTTGCCAGCCGTCTTAATGACGTAATGAGAGAGGGTATTTGCTATCGAACTAACACTGGGCGCAGTGCGGAAAATGTAGCTGCCGAACCCAGAGAGGTTGCGAGCAAAACTAGTGGGAGACATCATCACTAATCCCCTCTGTTGATATACTGGGGCAGCAGCAAGGGAAGCATTACTACTATTGTGTCCTATCACAGCCAAAATTTTGGGATCTTTGACAAAGTGAGTGGCAATCTGTACGGCTTTACCTGGATCATTATCATCATTAGCGATCGCTACTTCTAAAGCTTTGCCCTTAATGCCACCACTATTATTTACTTCATCTTGTGCTTGAGCTACACCACGTAGGATTTCTTTTGCTATATTCTGGTCAAGACCAATGGGTACGCTCACAGCAATTTTGAGCCGTTCTCCTTTTTTACGAGCCTCAGCGTTGTTCAAGTAAATCAATGCTTCTGGGTCTGTTCTATTAGTGAGATTAGCTTGACGGTATGAATTGAACTTATTAATAGCAGTCAGACAATCACCATTTAAAAATGCTTTTACTCCAGCTTCTCTATCTCGGTTAGTATCTTGTTTTAATAAAATTTCTTCACCCAGGCTAATATTATCATTCAGACTATACTGTTCTTTTTCACAAGTTATATTTATTCTATTACTTAGCAAAATATATACTAAGCCGCCACCAGTAATTATTCCGATTAAAAGTCCTAGTAACTGGCGAAAATTACTATTTTTGTTCGGAGGATTATTTATATTTACGCCAATTACTTTATCTGTTTGTTCAGCCAGTATAGGTGCTTCAACTAATGCTATATCTTCATTTCTAAGTCCTAAAATTTTCTGAAGACGTTTCAAATCAGCGCGAGCTTGTTCATTAAGAGGAAATTGATGTTCAATCTCGTTACGTAAAGCCAGCTCATAGCGCTGCAATTTTCTCTTATACACTTCAATAGGTTCTAAAACCACAGTTTCAATTGCAGCAGCATCCTCAGGCGTTAGTTCCAGTTCCTCTTGTCGCCCTTCCAATGCAGTGCGACCAGTAAAAGAAATCTCACCATTACCACACTTTAGCCAATGCTCAACTTCTCGATGATATCTAAGCTACAAAGTTTCTATGGCTACCGCTATTTCCGATTGTTGAGGATTTACCAGCACTTTAACCTCATCAAACCCGCCAATTTCTGGGTTTTCCAAAACTTTCTGCATGGCTTCGACATCTTTTGTCGCTGCTGGTAATGGGTTCAGTCCAGGTTCATACTCACTAACTCCTATTAGCAGTGCTACTTTCGCCATCTTGTTATTCTTCCTTAATGCTGAAATTTCTTAGTTACCTGCGATAAACCTTTGCGCTTGTTCAATGACAGCGGTTAATTCTTCCTGACTGCTGGCTTTTACTTTCAGCTTTTTACCGTTAGCTTCGACTTCCAATTCAATAGTTTTGTTACCCAAGCGATCGCCCAAAAATCCCAACAATTTCTTACAATTACTAATAGTTACCTCAGCTTGCAAAACCCCGACTAAAAAACCACCAACAGATTTCGCTCTTTCGGGTATTTCTGTAGCTACTACGAGTTCAGCACTTTCCACATCCAAATCTCTGATTTCTCTGAGCAAATTTCGCGTTTCTTGTTCTTGTCGTTCTTGCTCATCTGCATCTAAATCTGGATTGGAAAGAGTGATTTGGAGTTTAACATTAGATTCTGAACTCATCTTGCACCTTAGAAGTTTGTTACCTTGTTGACTATACTATGGCATTTATGTAATTTTACTGTATAAAATCGGAAATATTTCTAACTTTTACGCAACTATTGCTATGGTCAAAGACTTTTAGGAAGCTCCTGACAGATTATGATTAAGATTTACGGCTTGATGAAAAAGGTGAGAATTGCTCATGACTACCGAAAACAATCTAGCCATTGTGGACTGGGAATCCCATAACCCACCTACAGATTTAATATTTGATGATGGTGAACCCTTGGAATCAAATCGACATCGTATTGCAATGAATGTCTTGATTCGGTCATTGCAGCAAGCTTGGTGCGATCGCAATGATTATTTTACTGGTGGCAATATGTTTATTTATTACAGCAGTAACCAGATTCGGAATCGTGATTTTCGAGGTCCCGATTTCTTTGCAGTTCTCAACGTTGATGGTACAAATTCTAGACAAGGTTGGGTAGTTTGGGAAGAAGATGGTCGCTATCCTGATGTGATTGTGGAATTAATGTCACCGTCTACAGCAGGAATAGATAAGGGAATTAAAAAAGACCTTTATGAACAAACTTTCCACACCTCAGATTATTTTGTCTACGACCCATTTGACCCTAATTCTTTACAAGGATGGCATTTAGATGATAATCAAGAATATCAACCTTTGACTCCCAATGAAAATGGTTGGTTATGGTGCAGACGTTTGGGGTTTTGGTTAGGAACTTGGGAAGGAACTATAGATAGAGAAAGTGCGATTTGGGTGCGGTTTTATGATGTTGCTGGAAATCTAGTTTTGTTACCAGAAGAAGCAGCTAAATCACAAGCAGCTAAATTGGCTGCTAGATTAAGAGAACTGGGTGAAAATCCAGATATGTTGTAATGTAGCTTCAATGTAGGTTGGGTTGACGCAAGGAAACCCAACATTTAACTAATTTGTAACTAACTTGAAGCGCTAGTATAAAACCGTAATGCAAACCGCCAAAACCAAGTAGAAATTGAAAATAACGTCACCGCTAATATTACTGCACCAAATAACCAAATCAATTGACTTTCACCTAACATTACTTGAGCAGGAACTGTGGTTAAAAATGCGACTGGAACTACAAAGGTGAAGAAAACGCGATAAGCTGCCGGATAGGCTATAATTGGATATCTGCCAGCTTCTAATAAACCTCGTAATACTTCAGTCACATTGTATATTTTGACAAACCAAATTGTGGTAGATCCCAACATGAACCACAAACTATAAAGAATCACTAAGCTGCAACATAAAGGTAATATGCTGAGTAAATATTTGTCGATTCCTAAACCCAGATTTTTACCTGCGTAGCCAATAATGACACAGCCAAAAATTAAATCTGGTAATCCCCACGGTGATAGGGTGTGAGTAGAAAGCCAAAACTGACTGCGGATAGGTTTTAATAATACAAAGTCTAATGTACCTTCCTGGACATGACGAACAATGCGGTTTAAGTTGGGAGCTAGGAGAGTGGCAGAAAAACCTTGTAATAAGGTGAAAATTCCTAAAACTATTAAGGCTGCATCCCATGACCAGCCAGTAAAAGTATAGCCTTGGCGGTAAAATAAGAATAGCCCAAATAAGCTACCTGCTAGATTGCCTATGCTGGTGAGGGCGGCTAAGATAAAATTAATGCGATATTCCATCTCTGCGGCAATAGCAGTAGTCCAAAATAACCGTAGTACTTTCAAATATCTTTGCATCTTGTTCGTATAAACTGATAGCTAGTAGATTCTAAAATAACTTCATATAATTTTAATATTATTTTTTATTTTCTGAAAATTTTGAACGTTAAGATGTTGAGTGCAACTTCTTGATTAGGTTAGATTTGAAGGATCTTAATTTCCCATAATCAATTCAATGACTGGGTTGCGTTGGTTTATGGAGAATTATTTTGGCTGAATCTGGCTTACTGATTAGTTTTTTCTTGCTGGTGATAATTTACTACTGGAGTTTAAAAAATTCTAACAATATATGGCTAAACTTTCTAACGAATTACAACGCTATTTTTTTGAAGAAGAAAGACCTGAAAAAGTAACTTTGGCAGATATTTTGTTACTAGCTAAAGAAAGAATTTTTGGTTTCTTGCTGGTGATTTTGTCTCTACCTTCAGCTTTACCAGTTCCTGCACCTGGTTATTCAACTCCTTTTGGTGTGCTGATTTTTCTGTTAGCTATACAATTAATTGCAGGTGCGAAAACTCCTTGGCTACCTCCGAAGATGTTTAATCATCCTCTGCAACTATCTACTGTTCAGGGTTTTCTCAAAGCGGGACTGCCTTGGTTGCGTAGGATTGAAGCGATCGCACGTCCACGTCTATCCTATGTTTGTACCACGTTACCAGGTAGAATAACCATTGGTAGTGCGATCGCTCTCATGGCTATTTCAATGATGATTCCCATCCCTGGAACCAACACTCTACCAGCAATGGGCATTTTCGTGACAGCTTTTGGTTTATCAGAAGATGACGGTGCTATTAGTTTAGGTGGTTTAGTTCTATGTGTGATGGGAGCAATTTTAACTACCTCAATTCTGTTTGCTTTGATGTGGGGTGGTTCTAGTTTGTTAGATGTGATCAAAACTTGGTTGGGACGGTAAAATCATACTCCAGGAGAATGAACCCATAACCGCAGCAGTTGATAATTTTCTCATGACTTCCAACATTAATCTTGATTTATTCCTGGAAAATCTCTTTTTTTTCCTAGTAGCTACATCTTTTTTTGTCATTGTAGATGCTGCGTGGAAACACGCAAAACCTTACACCCTGCCGGAACCTTTGCCAGGATGGTTTAAAATCTGGTTTGGTACAGTGCAACTGGGGGGAATAGTCTTACCACTCATAGTTATGCTGTTGTGGGGTGTTCTCTGGGGATATACTTTAGTTTTAACCGTACTCGCTGGGTATTTTGTGATGCTAGGGTTGCAAATACTTTCAGAAATCCTCACACTCAGACGTTTTCAAACCGTAGTTTGGGTAATGGTTCCTTACATATATTTGCCTTATCGGATTTGGCAGTTGTATGAAGGTTTAAATCTTTTGGGTTCAGAAACTGATTTACTGTGGGTACGTAACTTATTAGTTTTTGAGATTGTGTTGTGGACTTTAAACTATGCCTTGGATGTAACACAGTTACCAAGATTGCTGCGGTGGGAAGTGAGAGAAGGAAGCGGATTAGAACAAGAATACACCGTTGATTAATTAGTAATTACTCTTATTACCCTGACTCCTGACTCCTGTTCTCCTGACTCCTGACTCCTGACTCCTGATATGGTAACTTCAAACAAGGAAAATATTTTTTTGGAAGTTACGACTTGAAAACACGTTCTAATTATTGGTTACTGCTACCCTATATCCGCACCCAATGGGAAACCGTCGCTAAGGGATTTGTGGGTATTCTAGGATATGTATTGGCTACGTTAACGCTGATTAATATAGCGGGTAAATTGGCAGTTCCCTTTGGACAGGGTAATGTAGTAGCGATCGCTCAATTAGCAGGAGTCTGTGCATTAGTATTTCTCGTGCGTGGTTTTTTTCAGTCCATGCAAGATTTATACATGGCACGCGCAGCTTTAAGAATTGCTTTTCACCTCCGTCAACAAGTTTACACACACTTACAAAAGCTCAATCTCAGCTATTTTGAAACTGCAAAAGCTGGTGATTTATCTTACCGTCTCACCGAAGATGTTGACAGGGTTGGGGAAGTTATCAACAAGCTTTTTCATGATTTTGCACCTTGCGTTTTGCAGTTGTTAGCAATTCCCATTTACATGATTTACTTGAATTGGCAACTCACTTTGGCTACAGTGATTGTTGCTCCAATTATGGGAGTTTTAATTGGTTGGTTTGGGGAACGTTTACGGAAATATTCTCTCAGAAGTCAAAATCGAGTTTCGGATTTATCTGCTATTCTCACAGAAGTATTCAGTGGTATTCGGTTAATTCAAGCTTTTGCAGCGGAAAACTATGAAATTGCGAGATTTAGCCATGAAGCGGAACGCAGTTTAAAAGCTAAATATTCAGCAGAAAAATTAAAAGCAATTCAAATTCCCATTGTGGGATTTTTGGAAGCTTTGAGTGCTTTATCTTTACTAATGGTGGGAACGTGGCAAATTTCTCAAAATAATTTAACGGTAGGAGCTTTTTTCAGTTATTTAGCAGCAGCAGCTTTGTTAATTGATCCTATCGGACATACTACTAATAACTATAACGAATTTAAACAAGGCGAGGCTTCAGTTGACCGAGTATTTGAGTTGTTAGCAATTCAACCGACGGTATTAGAAAAGCCAAATGCAATTAAGCTGCCAGCAGTAATTGGCAAAGTTGAATATCGTGATGTGACGTTTGCTTATAAAGCTGGTGAACCTGTATTAAATAATATTAGTTTATTAGTAAAGCCCGGTCAAGCGATCGCACTTGTAGGTGCTTCTGGTGCTGGTAAAACTACTTTTGTCAATCTTTTGCCCCGTTTCTATGATCCTGAAGTGGGGACAATTTTTATAGATGGTGTAAATATTCGTGATGTGACTTTAAATAGTCTCAGGAAACAAATTGGCATAGTTCCCCAAGAAACTATCATGTTTTCGGGAACAATTGCCCAAAATATCGCTTTTGGACAAAAAGTTTATGACCTTAGCACAGTTGAAGATGCAGCAAAAATTGCTAATGCTCATCAATTTATTCAGCAACTACCAGAGGGTTATAATACATGGGTAGGTGAGCGTGGTGTGAATTTATCTGGTGGACAAAGACAGAGAATTGCGATCGCTCGTGCTGTGCTGTTAAATCCGCAGATTTTAATATTAGATGAAGCGACATCTGCGTTAGATTCAGAATCAGAAGCTTTGGTACAGGAGGCTTTAGAAAGATTGATGAAAAACCGCACAGTGCTAATTATCGCTCACAGGTTATCGACAGTGCGGAAGTGCGATCGCATTTTGGTTTTAGAAAAAGGACAAATAGTGGAATCGGGAAATCATGAAGAATTGTTAGCTTTAGAAGGAAGATATGCGCGGTATTATGCTCAACAGTTTAGTTAAATCAACCTCATATTAACCTTGCCTCTAAGAAAAAGCTGCCAAATAGTTAGCTGCTTCTTCTAGAGTTTGAATCAAATCTTCCAATGTGTAGATATTATTGCTTTGGACGCTGGTTTGACTTGCAGGAGTAGATGCTTGTGTAGAATGCTGGGTAAAAATACGATTAATCAACTGCATAACTATGTTTCCCCACTAGTTTATATAAATCATAGTCGGCTATTTTTATGAATTAGATAGTGATGGAGATACGATAAAGTTGTGATTTTAAGTAAGTTTAATGCTGATATTAGTAGGTGATAGCCAGTGATTTTAACTAGATTGCTTAGTGATTCACACCTAAAAAACCGTGTGATCAGTATCACTACTACTAGTAAAGACCGAAAAAGACAACACTGAATTTATTTTGATGAAAAAGATTTAGGAACTAAAGATTTTTTTGCTTTGGTTATACAACTAAAAATTCTAGATTCAGAATATTTGCAAGAGGTCTATTTAATTTACCAAAAAAAGCAGAGGTTAAAAAACAGAGAATGGATAACTTTAACTTCTTTTCTGATTACTTGGTTGCGAGTTTCCGTTTAACTGTACCCCTAGCTTATGCTGCCTTGGGAGGATTATATTCTGAACGGTCAGGAGTTTTAAATATTGCTTTAGAAGGAATGTTACTCAGCGGTGCTTTTATTGCTGCTGTAGCGACTTTTTATACAAAAAATCCGACATTGGGATTACTAGCTGCCTTATTTGTTGGTGGCTTGGTGGGGTTACTTCACGCTTTTTTATGTGTGACTTTGCGCGTTAATCAGTTAGTTTCTGGTTTAGCTATTAATCTTGTTGCATCAGGAATAACATCATTTTTAGCGCGGTTAGTATTTCCAGGTAATAGTATTCAAAGATTACCAGAAATTACAGTTATTATTGTTCCCGGTTTGGCTAATATTCCTCTCATTGGCAATCTTTTATTTCAGCAAGATATTTTAGTTTATTTACTATTTTTATTAATTGCTGTAACTACATATATATTGTTTCATACCAACTTCGGTTTAACCCTCAGGGCTGTGGGAGAATATCCCCAAGCAGCAGATACATCTGGTATATCAGTACAACAGGTGCGTTACTGTGCTGTAATTATTAGTGGCTGTCTTGCCAGTTTAGGAGGAGCTTATCTTTCTTTAGTAGCGGTAAGATTTTTTGCTGAGGGAATGAGTGCTGGTAAAGGATTTATTGCCATTGCGGCTTTAATATTTGGTAGATGGCATCCTTTAGGTAGCGCTTTAGCTTGCTTGTTATTTGGTGCAACCGAAGCTTTGCAGTTACGCATACAAGCTTTGGGTGTAAATATTCCTTATCAATTTTTATTAATGTTACCTTATGCGATCGCTATTTTGGCATTAGCAGGATTGGCAGGTAAATCTACACCCCCAAAAGCATTAGGTACTGCCTATCGAAAGCACTAATTACAGCCGTTGCCTTATCTTGCCCTCAGATTTGACGGAGATTCCCATAGATGATTTAACCTGGATCAACGGCTGAGATATCTAGTAATATTTACCCTGATTACTACTAAGGTATGACTAAGAGGGAATATACTGTGATAGAGTCTTAGCTAAAGTAGTTTTTGGTACTGCACCAACAACAGTATCGACTTGCCGCCCCCCCTTAAATACCATTAAGGTGGGAATGCTACGAATACCATAATGACTGGCAACAGTGGGGTTCTGGTCTGTGTTCAGTTTCACCACTTTTACCTGTCCTTCATATTCAGCAGCAACTTCATCAACAACGTTTGCCAACATTCGACAAGGGCCACACCAAGGGGCCCAAAAATCAACTAAAACTGGAGTCTCACTCTCCAACACTTCTTGCTTGAATGTGGCTTCTGTGACATTGGTAATAGTCATAGTTGTTCTCCTGATTTGATTCAGTCATTCGATCAGATCGAATAAACGTGAAAGCTGGATATTTCCTCATGCTTACGGGAGGTGATCCCGATGCATTCATTGGAAAGCAGATTATGGGGATTAGCGATAATCAACAACTTAAATATTCAGTTATCTAGCGATTTTACCGCATAAACCGATTTTATCGAGGTTTCAATTACTTAAATCATTATTACAATGCGTCTTTACACAGATACGGTGTTATTACCTAAGAGTTAAAATAAGAGCAGAAAAATCATGAGAGGGATTTATGATGAGCGATCGCGACTATACATTAATTATTGATAAAAGTGGTAGTATGTCCACTCCTGACCAAGCAGGTGGTAGAAGCAGATGGGAAATAGCCCAAGAGTCTACCCTCGCTTTGGCTAGAAAAGCCGAACAATTCGACCCCGATGGACTCACAGTTTACGTCTTTTCCGGCAGATTTAAACGTTACGAAAACGTTACCTCAGCCAAAGTAGCACAGATATTTCAGGAAAATGACCCTGCTGGTACAACTAACTTAGCCGCTGTGCTAATGAATGCACTCGATAATTACTTTCAGCGCAAAACCGCTGGACAAACTAAACCAAATGGGGAAACAATTTTAGTCATTACCGATGGTGAACCAGATGATCGCAAAGCGGTATTTGAAGTCATCATTAACGCAACTCGAAAAATGGAACGGGACGAAGAATTAGGAATTTCCATTATTCAAGTAGGGACAGATCCTCAAGCTACGAAATTTCTCAAAGCTTTAGATGATCAATTGCAAAGCGTTGGCGCTAAATTTGATATTTGCGACACCGTAACTTTAGATGAGTTAGAAGATATGAGCCTTGCAGATGTCTTGATGAATGCCATCACAGACTAATTCATAGTCATCTTTTCTGACCATAACCTCTAAAACTTATTTTGGATAAATCGCTTCCAAAATATCAAATATAACTACTGATGAAAACGGGAGAATTATAAATGTTAGAAAATCGGGATTACACACTAATCATCGACCATAGTGCTAGTATGGCAAAACCATCTGAAAAAGGTGACAAAAGCAGATGGTTATCCTTACAGGAATCTACATTTGCCTTAGCTTGTAAATGTGAACAATTTGATCCCGATGGTATAACAGTTTATCTATTTTCCCGAAAATTTGAACGTTTTGATCATGTGACTTCGGCTAAAGTATCACAGATTTTTGAAGAAAATATTCCCGCTGATACGACAAATTTAGTAGGTGTCCTTCAAGATGCCATTAACAACTACTTTACCCGCAAAGCTGCTGGTCTAAGCAAGCCCAATGGGGAAATAATTTTAATCATCACTGATGGCAAACAAGATGATAAGCAAGCAGTCTGTGAAGTCATAATCAATGCCACACACCAAATGGAACACGAAAAAGAATTAGGAATTTCAATTATTCAAGTAGGCTCAGATCCTCAAGCCACAAAGTTTCTTAAAGCTTTAGATGATAAGTTGCAAACCGTTGGTGCTAAATTTGATATTTGCGATACCATTACTTTAGAACAATTAGAAGAAATGAGTCTCACCGATGTCTTGATAAATGCGATAAATGACTAATTTGATTTTATAGATTTTGCGTCACAACGGGAGGATTTAGAAATGCTAGACAATCGGGATTACACTTTAATTATTGACAAAAGCGGTAGCATGGCTACCCCAGATCAAAAGGGTGGAAGAACTAGATGGGTAGCAGCCCAAGAATCTACTTTAGCTTTAGCTAGTAAGTGTGAGCAGTTTGATCCAGATGGAATCACTGTTTACTTATTTTCTGGTCGATTTAAACGTTATGAAAATGTCACAGCTAGTAAAGTTGTGCAAATCTTCCAAGAAAATGACCCTTCCGGTACTACTGATTTAGCAGGTGTATTGAAACACGCTACTGATGATTATTTGCAACGCAAATCTAGCAATCAAACCAAGTCAAATGGGGAAACAATTTTAGTTGTTACTGATGGAGAACCAGATGATCGTAAAGCGGTGATGAAGGTAATTATAGAAGCTTCTCGCAAGATAGATCGAGATGAGGAATTAGCTATTTCTTTCATTCAAGTTGGTGCAGATCCCAACGCTACCCGCTTTCTCAAAATCTTAGATGATGAATTGCAAAGTGCGGGTGCAAAATTTGATATTTGTGACACAATTACAATGGAAGATATGGAAGATATGAGTTTATCTGAAGTACTACTAAATGCAATTAATGACTAGTTATAGACATAATTAGGACTGAAAGCAATGGATTCCATTGATAAGTTATTAGCTGAACTTCAGGCTGAATATTTAGAAGCAAAACCACAACCGCAGCAACAAATAACTCCACCTAAACCCTTTATTTATTCTTCAGCAAAGTCAAATTCTTTAATAGATAATTTGTTATCAGAAGTCAAAACCGACTTTCTGGAAAAAGATGCTGCGGAAGAATTGAAACAAAAACAAGAATTAGAACAAGAAAAAAGTCGTCAAGAACAATTAAAAGCTAAACAATTAGAAACTCTGAAAAAGCGAGCAAAAGAGTGGTTATCTAAATTAGATCCGTTTTCACCCGAAGGACTTTGGTTTGAAAGGTTCGCTGAAGCATACCCTTCAAAATTAGAAGCAGCAATTGAATATCTACAAACTAGTCAATAAAATGTAAGTATTCAGCTATCAGCGGTCAGCTTTTTAACGGTTACAGAAAAGATCACTATCCGATCATCTACCGTTTTATCAAACATTCTGACTCCTGACTCCTGAATTATTACAATAAAATTATGATTTGGTCATGGGTAATGGGTAATTATTACTGTGTTCTACTTTTACAAATTACAAATTACCATTTTCATGATCATTCATCTGAGATAAATGCTGACTAGCCCATTCGTGCATTGCATAGAGAATTGGTTTGAGACTTTCTCCTAAAGGTGTGAGTGAATATTCTACCTTAGGGGGGATTTGTGCATAGATTTCTCGGTGTACAATACCATCCTCTTCCAATTCTCTAAGTTGCTGAGTGAGCATCTTTTGGGTAATCCCGTGTAAAGAACGCTGCAATTCTCCAAATCTTTTTACTCCTGTAATTAATTCTCTAATTATTAATACCTTCCAACGTCCACCGATGATCTTGATAGTGTTTTCCACTTCACAAGTCAGCCTATTTACACTATAATTTTCTGCTTCTGCTTTCATAGTTACTTTTTAGTAAGTATAGTACTTTGAAGTGCCTACTATTCATAGTAGTTGTACATAGGTTAAAGTCAATAGTAATTAGAGGAATAAGGAGAACACTATGAACGAACCTGTAATTGCGGATAAAAAACCTGCGGTTTTAGAACTAGAAGCAGGTACTTATTACTGGTGTACCTGTGGACAATCTCAAAATCAGCCTTTTTGTGATGGTGGTCATAAAGGTAGCGAATTTATACCCCAGGTTTTTGAATTAACTGAGAATAAAAAGGTGGCATTATGCCAATGTAAATATACAGCTAATGCTCCTTTTTGTGATGGCGCTCACAGTAAACTTTAATGTGTAATTGGAACAAAAATAAATAGAAACATCTTTTTGTTCTAGCAATTATCGTTACATCTTAACTGTTTAAAAACTCAACAGCCCCTTTTCCTTTTTTCACCTGTCTAGAAAATTGGTAAAGGGGTGTTTTGTATTTGCATACCTTAGAGGATTTTTGAAAAGTTTGCGGCGAATATAATAGAGCTTACGGGATCTGGAAGCATCTTTCTAATCGCCCATTTAAGTAATAAATTAGACTTTTAAAACATCCTTTGAAATGCTGTTAGAGAACTCCACAAAAAGAAATGCCCAATGTCATTCTGTTCAGGAAGTGTGGGGTTAGCCATACGGAACGAAGTGTAGTGAAGAATCCTCCGAGATGCTTCGTTTCGCTTTGCTACACTCAGCATGACAAAACAGGATCATTTATTTTGTGGCTTACTCTTAAGGTACTTCAATGGGAATTAAAGTATTTTCCGGTAAGTAGCTATGAAAACAACCTTCATCTGCTAAAACCAACATTAGACGCAGGGGATAATCTGGGGGAACTTGCAAATCTGCCCAAGGTATGGCTATTTCTAAACAAGTATCTAAAGCAGCTTGAGCGCGACTAACACGAGGATGCCATTGATAGTTGTCTCCTGCTTCTCGGAATTGAATTGATTGTGTGAGTAAATTAATTTCTAGATGATGGTGAAACAGGTAATTAACTGGCGATATATCTGGTGTTTCTGCCAAGGGTACGGGGCTATTAACCATTGTTCTGTCTGGATAAAACCAGAGTAAATTCAATTCTGGTGGTAGTTCTTTTCCTGGTGCAATGCCGCTTTTAAAGTCTACCCGCAAATAAAAATTCAGGTGATCTACTCCATACCACAGTCTCTGAACGAGGCTGCTGTTGTGCATTGTTCCCCGTGCGCCGCCTATTTCTAAGCGTCCAGCTTTATCCCAGTCTTGTTCATCACCTAGACCATTAATGACCGGATGAATAAAGCCTTCTGGTCGATGATCTGCCCGTGCTGCATGAACTTCTAATGGTTTTGTTAAATAGGCTGGGATGGGTTCATTTAAGGCTTTATAAATGCCATAGAGATGTTCACGAAATAACTTGTCAAAGATGGCATCTTGATTTGAGGAATGTCCTTCACCAAACCACCAAAACCAGTCGGAACCTTCGGCTGCATATAAGGCTTCCCAAGCAGCGGGGTTGTTCTCTTCTGTGGCTTCGGGGTGATTGGCTAGAACTTGTCTGGCGTGGGTGAGGTAGTCCCAAGCGCGATTTTTGGCGGGATCACCTATCCAGGTGGTGAAGCTACCATCTACCCAGGAACCGCTATGGAGTTGTTCTCCGGGAATGGTGGCTGTGGGGGGAAATTTGTCTAGGAATTCGGAGACGGTGACGAGTTTGATGTGAGGTTCGTCACTTAAGCTTTGATATAGGGTTTCTAGGAAGGGTTTACCATCTTGAGGATAAAATTCCCAGCAATTTTCACCATCTAAGGCGATGGTAACTAACCAGGGCTGTTCGCTGGGGTTCTCTCTTTGCATTTTAGCGATCGCTTGCAAATGTCCCACTAAGTCTGCTGTAGCCTGTTTTGGTGGCATCGAACTGTATGTAAAACCAATCAAATCTGATAATCTATGGTCGCGGAATACTATTGATACATCACCAGCGGGAGTTTGCACACGATAAGGACGATAAAGCAATTCTGGTTGCATGACATTTCCTGCCCCATCTCGATGGAAAAAGTGTTTCAGCGTCCAACCCAAAACGGCTTCATCCGAGCAAATCCACTTAAAACCTTGTTTAATAATATACGGTAAAATTTCTGGGCTAACTGACTGTTCAGAAGGCCATAAACCTCGTGGTTCTTGTCCAAAGCGGTCTTGATATAAATCCCAAGATTTTTGTAAATGACGGGGAATATCTTCAGCCCACTGAAAACGATCCTCTGGTAAGTTCATGTTTGGCACTGCTACCCGACCGGAATTGGTATCCGCTAACAAGGGTAAAATTGGGTGCGTGTAGGGCGTTGTCGTGACTTCTAGTTGCCCCGTTTCCTGCATTTTCCGGTGTTGGGGAATAATGCGGCTGAGGATTTGGCGTTGTTTAGAATAAATGCGTTGGCGATCGCTTAAAGTAAAATTTCGTCCCTGTTCTAACCAAGCTGCAATTTCCGGATCATCCCAAAACAGCGGGTCAATCCAAGCTAAATTATGCCAAGCCAGTAAATCGCTGTAATCTGAAGCTTGCCAATTTGCTAAACACCAACCTTGTCCCCGTTCCTGCCTTTGGCAGTACAATTCGGCATAGCGAGGATGAGGATCAATTAGTGTGTGGTGATTCGCATCAAAAAAATGCTCAACAATAAATTCCCGCTGTTCTGTGGTTAACTTTTCAACAGGTGTCAAGCTGGCTGTCAGGTAAGGATCAAAAGCAGTACCAGCAATATAATCTTCTAGTTGTAAAATCAAAGATGGTACTAAATTCACCGTTTGGTGTAACTTAGGATACTTTTCTAACAGCAATATCAAATCCAGATAATCTTTAGTTCCATGTAACCTTACCCAAGGTAGACGGTACTGCTGGCTAAGAGAACCCGCACCACTGCTGCTAGGAGACTTATACAGTGGCTGATGTTGATGCCAGATAAAAGCGACATAGAGGGGGTGAGACATAGGGAGTGATCAAGTAATGGGGGGATTGGGTAATAATTTTGAATTATCAATGATGGTAATTGGTAATGGGTAATTGGTAATGGGTAATTGGAAAAATGACTTCCCCATCCTCTCCATCTTCGCCATCTCCCCAATCCCCAATCCCTAGATAACCTGTTCGATTTCGGAAATTTCAGGAATCATTTCCTTAAGACGGCGTTCAATACCCATTCTCAGCGTCATTGCTGAACTGGGACAAGAACCGCAAGCACCTTGTAACCGCAGTTTCACAATCGGTCCATCCAGTTCTACGAGTTCCACATTACCGCCATCAGACATCAGGTAAGGACGCAATTCATCTAATACGGTTTCCACGTTTTCAGTTGTCAGTTCCAGAGTTGCCATAGTTGTAGACCTGTTAAATTAACGATTGGGATGAAATTTGGAGTTGAGAAATTGTATCCTTTACCCAAAATATCCAAAATTTATGCTTTTGCTGATTTAAATCGATCCTAGATCCAATTGTCGCTATATTGTTAGTTATCTGTTTTTGATCACTAAAGCAGCTGGATATGAGAGTAGGTAAAATTAGTGATGGAATCAGCCGCATTCAAGGAAACATCACTAATACCATTTTCATACTCTTCTACCACTTGCTTCGTCATGATGTAATAATCGTCAAATTTTTCATAAGTGTCTGTAAATTTCAGCACACTGCTAACCTCATTGGTTTGAGAGTCGCAAAACACCACATCATAGCGATTGGCAATGTAACCAGCACCAGTATCAAAGTAGTCTAGAGTCTCAATGAGTAAAGCCATACGACCCATGACTCGATTTTCTTGATAAATTTTGCGATCGCGGATTTTATACTGGGAATCTATAGATTTACCCTTGACTAAAATTGTTACTGAGCCTGTTTCATCCGTCTGTCCTAAAGTAAACTCGTGCTGACTGTGAGACTGCTGAAAATTGGTGCGTTTGCAGTGTGTAACTATTTCCTGTAACTGGATATAAATGCCTTCTTCTATTTGGTGATCTGCAACGCCTGTAACTTCTACATCCAAGTCACGGTTAATCTGAATTTTGCCAGTGTAAACATCACTTCCCTGTAGCAGTTGTACATCTGCGCTGTAACCAGGAAAGTTATCGTCCCAAGTGTAACGACTTTCGTAAGCATTTTGAAATAAAATGCCTGCTGTTGTCTGAACTGTCATAAAAGCACTTTGACTTCACTTTTATTCACTCTAGCAGATAGTAGTAAAACTTTAAGGTAATTAAATCCGGCTCTTGATACTTCAACTCTCTGTTCCCCGTTCCCTGTTCCCTTTTAAAATTGAGTTTCTATCTCGCACTCAACAGGGGAAAACAACACAGGTTGTTGATAAAGTGGCACTGTGAACGTAACTGTTGAGCCAAGTCCTTCGCCTAAACTATAGAAATGTACCTCACCTCCCATTGCCTCTATCAGCTTTTGGGATATGGTTAGTCCCAAACCTGTGCCACCGTAATGGCGAGTGCGGGAACCATCCACCTGAGAAAATAATTGAAACAATTTATCTTGTTTATCTAAAGAAACACCAATACCAGTATCTGCCACTCTTACCTTTACCATGCCAGGTAAGGTCGGTGATTGTAATTTGCCCTTGCCTTTTTTGAGGACTAAATCAGCACTAATGGTGACACCACCTTCGTTAGTGAATTTCAAAGCATTGCCTACCAAATTAAGTAACACTTGTAATAACCTTCGGTAGTTACCTTGGACGATGATTTCATCGGATGTAGAAGGCATTTGCATCTGAAAACTGAGGTTTTTCATCTCGGCTTGGGGACGCACAAAGTTTTCTACATCAGTGAATAACTCATGAAGTCTGACCGGACCACAGCGGATGTCCATTTTGCCAGCTTCTATTTTGGCAAAGTCTAAAATATCATTGAGAATACTGAGGAGGTGGATGGATAAGTCATGAGCATCTTGTACAAACTCATGCTCTTCTGGTCCATCTGCCATCCCTTCCAAAATCAGCTTTAACAACCCAATCATGCCGTTGAGAGGGGTACGAATTTCATGGGATACGTTGGCCAGAAATTCGCTTTTTAGGCGTGAAGCTTCTTCTGCTTGTTGCCGAGCCTCTTCTAGTTCTTTATATAAGGTAGCATGAGCGATCGCAGTTCCTAACTGGTCTGCTAGCTCTCTGCTCAATTCCAGTTCAGTTTCTGTTAATATGTGGCATTCATTGCTTAAGCTTAAGGCAAATAATGCATTCGCTTGGTCTTGATAACAAGTAGCCACCAGCAAAAATTTCTGTTTTTGAGAATTATTCGGAACGGGAAACTCTATCACCATCGGTTCTAAAGTTGCCAAAACTTGAGCAAAAGCAGGCTCAGAAGATATGTCTATTTCTGAGCCAAGCATGGGATCTAAGCCTGGTTGGTGATACTCTGCGATTACCTGGACTTTCGTTATGTTGGGCTGATAAGGACAGATAACACAGCGTTCTACTTTGAGTACCTTTCCTAAACTATCAACCGTTTGCTGCCAAATAACATCTAAATTCAGTGTCCGCCGAATATTTCTGGTGATTTTATTTAATAATTTTTGGTGTTGCTGTGACACCTGCGGCATTTTCAGCGAAGGTAAAGTCAGTTCTGGTTGTGAAGGCTGTCTGGATTCCTGATTCACTACTTGAGTTTTAACTCTAGCTTGCAACAACCGCCCCATCACCAAAACTGTAGTCGCGACTTGACCCAATCGCGGCATAATCGGAGTAATTGTCAACTCCAACTCTAATAAATCCTGACTGCATTTAAACCAGCACTGAACCCTTTCTGGAACTAGATTCGTCAAAATCCGCTGTAATCTTTCCAGATAGGCAATTTCATCTACTGGAGTAAAGGTTTTATGCTTATTAAGCACATCGAGTATTTTCTCAGTCTTTAAATCTAGGAATTCGCTATGCTGCCAATCAAATGTCAGATAACGCCCAGTTCTATCTTGCGTATATACCAACTCAGATCCGAGAGTTGCTAATAAGCCATCCGTGCTGCGGTTGATAGATTCCAGATTCTGAGAAAATAAGTTCGCCAATTGGGTGTTCGCAGTAATAGTCATTAATCGAGTTGGATAGACAAATTGCTTTCCACCGTAGTTGTACTAAAGCTGTTTAAATTTTGGCATAAAGTTTTACAGCTTTTACATTTTCGATTATGTATTTTTGAGTTTTTTGGAATCTGGAGCCTTAAAATTTACATTTCTTATCATTAGGGGGTAAAGGAGGCAGGGAATTGATAGCTAATTTCAATCGTTCCATTCACCGCGAGGAGGAACTGGTGTCCGCATCGGAGTGCGTGTTAACTCATCATCTCTAGGTACATCTCCCCGCAACCATTGACGGATAGCAACCTCAATCACTTTACTGGGATCATTGGTGAGATGCTGAATTTGCGCTATTAACTCGGAGTCTAGACGAACGGCTATTTCTACCTTATCGGGGTGTTTTTTTTCCACATCGGTAGGTTTTTCTTGCATATTCATGGGTTTAAATGCTCTGAAATGTTTTTGTCTAAAGCTATGTCAAGCAATGATATTGATGATTTAGGCTATTTCACTGAACAAATATTAAAAGTACAGTTTCATAGCTCACGGAAATAGTACCAAAATAACAGGATTAGATTCTAAGTGGCAATTTTCATAAAAATGCTCAGTAAGTGGGAAACTCAGGGACTTTAGCCTTTTTTTAATATGGTTCAACGTGGCTCACCAGCCAAGACACGGGCGGATTTAAGCGCTGTTACCATTACATGGCAGTTGCTTGATTTAGTGTACTTTTGGAATACACTTGCAATGGAACAATTACCATTTAAAATTTCATAACCCTGTACACATAACGGTTTTGCTCAATTGAGCCTCCCTTTCGGAGTAATGTTCCCTTGGTGTAATTAATGCTTATTTATTGTATGCTCTTGGTTGAAGAATACTAGCAGCTATAATTAGACTTTCATAATATTCTTAAAAATTCACCTATCTAGAGAGTGGGGATTTGAGGAATTACTCTACCACCAATCACTAATTATCAATTACCCATTGCCTAAGAAAGCATTAAAATACATTAAGTAAATAGCTTTAACTTTTGTTTGCTGCTGAAGCAAAGATGGTATATGACTGACGTTCCCGCAGTTCGCATTCGTAATTTTTGTATTATTGCTCACATTGACCACGGGAAATCTACTCTCGCTGATCGCCTCCTACAAGCCACTGGGACTGTAGAAAATCGACAGATGAAGGAACAGTTTCTCGACAACATGGATCTGGAACGGGAGCGCGGCATTACAATTAAGCTGCAAGCTGCCCGGATGAACTATACTGCTAAAGATGGCCAGCAGTATGTTTTAAATTTAATTGATACTCCTGGACACGTAGACTTTTCTTATGAAGTGTCGCGTTCTCTAGCTGCTTGTGAGGGCGCTTTGTTAGTAGTGGATGCTTCCCAAGGTGTAGAAGCACAAACTTTGGCCAATGTCTATTTGGCACTGGAGCATAATCTAGAAATTATCCCAGTTTTGAATAAAATCGACTTACCAGGAGCAGAACCTGACAGGGTAATTGGTGAAATTGAAGAAATTATTGGTTTAGATTGTAGTGGCGCAATTCTGGCTTCTGCTAAAGAAGGAATTGGTGTTCCGGAAATTTTAGAAGCCATCGTCGATCGCATACCACCAGCACCAGATATCATTAATGAACGATTACGGGCGTTGATTTTTGATAGTTACTATGATAGTTACCGGGGTGTAATTGTTTACTTCCGGGTGATGGATGGTAGTGTCAGGAAAGGCGATCGCATTTACTTGATGGCATCTGGGAAAGAATACGATATTGACGAGATAGGCGTTCTTTCTCCCACCCAAAAACAAGTTGAAGAACTACACGCTGGAGAAGTGGGCTATTTAGCCGCATCAATTAGGGCTGTAGCTGACGCACGGGTAGGAGACACCATTACTCTAGCTAAGGCCAAAGCCACAGAAGCTTTACCTGGTTACACCGAAGCTAACCCAATGGTTTTTTGTGGGATGTTCCCCATTGATGCCGATCAATTTGAAGATTTGCGGGAAGCTTTAGAAAAACTCGAACTCAATGATGCAGCCCTGCATTATGAACCAGAAACTTCTAGTGCTATGGGGTTTGGTTTCCGCTGTGGGTTCTTAGGTTTACTGCACATGGAAATTGTCCAGGAACGCCTAGAACGTGAGTATAATTTGGATTTAATCATCACAGCCCCATCGGTTGTTTATAAGGTGATTACGCTCAAAGGGGAGGAACTATACATTGATAATCCTAGTCGCCTCCCCTCTCCTAATGAGCGCGAAAGAATAGAAGAACCCTATGTCAAAGTAGAAATGATTACTCCTGAAACCTACGTTGGCGCTTTAATGGAGTTGTCGCAGAATCGCCGGGGTATTTTCAAAGATATGAAATATCTCACCCAAGGACGAACCACACTCACCTATGAGTTGCCTTTGGCAGAAGTAGTCACAGACTTTTTTGACCAAATGAAATCGCGATCGCGCGGTTATGCCAGTATGGAATATCATATCATTGGCTACCGTGAGAATCATTTGGTGAAGCTGGATATCATGATCAACGGTGAGCCTGTAGATTCTTTAGCAATGATTGTTCATAGAGATAAAGCCTACAATGTTGGCAGAGCAATGGCTGAAAAGCTCAAAGAACTGATTCCCCGTCATCAATTCAAAGTCCCCATTCAGGCTTCTATTGGCAGTAAAGTCATTGCCAGTGAACACATCCCAGCTATGCGAAAAGACGTTTTAGCGAAATGTTACGGTGGTGACATTAGCCGCAAAAAGAAACTCTTACAAAAGCAAGCCAAGGGTAAAAAACGCATGAAAGCAGTAGGTACAGTAGATGTACCACAGGAAGCATTCATGGCTGTGCTGCGTTTAGATCAAAATTAGGATCACGTCTTTGGTTCCAGGGGAAAAGGGAAGAAAAACCTCTAACCTATCCCCAAACCAACTGACTAACTGAGATTTTCCTCCTGATTACGAATTACCCTGCGGTTCTATTCCCAAAGCTCTTAACTGCGCTTCTAGTTATGCAGTGCGTTGTTGAGCTAGTTCGGCTTCCTGTTTTGCGATTTGAGCTTCCTGTTAAGCTTGTTGTGCGCTTTCTACCAATGCCGACAGGCGTTCGCGTAGCGTCTCGTAGAGAGGGAGGGAAACATCGAGGAAACGTAGCTTGCTTGCCCGTTGCGGTACAAATCTTTTGCTATGTGATTTTATAACAAACGTTGTTTACTCTAATATGCTAAAAGTTGTCAAAATCAGGTTATATCCAGATGTCCAGCAACAGCAGTCACTAGCACAAGCTTTTGGCAGTTGTCGTTGGTTATGGAATTACTTCTTGAATTTGATGAACCAAACATATAAAGAGACTGGCAAGGGTTTATCTGGATACGAAGTTAAAAAGATAATTCCCCAGTTAAAGAAAGAGTATGAGTGGCTATCACAAACTTATTCACAATGTTTGCAGCAAGTTTGTTTGAATCTTGGGGTAGCTTTCAATAACTTCTTTGAAAAAAGAGCTAAATACCCTAGATTCAAATCTAAACACGGTAAGCAGTCAATACAATATCCTCAAAATGTCAAGGTTGCTAATAGTTGTTTAACCCTCCCCAAAATAGGGGATGTATCGGCAATTATTCATAGACCAATTGAGGGTAAGGTTAAGACTGTTACTATATCTAAAAACTGTTCTAATCAATACTTCGCAGCTATCCTGTTTGACGATGGTAAAGAAAAGCCAGCATCAAGTACGGATGGTAAGGCAATAGGTATTGATTTGGGATTAACACACTTCGCTGTTACTAGCGATAGTTCTAAGTTTGACAATCCTAGAATAATTAATAAATATGAGAAGAATTTAAAAATTAAACAACAGCAAATATCTAGAAAGCAGAAAGGTTCTAATAACCGGATTAAAGCCAGAAAAAAAGTTGCTAGAGTACATAGAAAAATAACAAACTGCCGTGAAGATTTTCTGCACAAGCTATCGCGTAGGATAGTTAACGAAAACCAAGTTATCGTGCTTGAAAATCTCAATATTAAAGGCATGATGCAAAACCACTGCCTAGCTAAATCCATTCATCAAGTTGGCTGGGGTATGTTTTGTACTATGCTGAAATATAAGGCAGAAATGGATGGGAAGATTTATCTTGAAGTTGATAGATTTTTCCCCTCTTCAAAAACTTGTCATGTCTGTCTTAATCAAGTTGGCAGTTTGCCACTGGATGTCAGAAATTGGACTTGTGAAAACTGCCAAACTAAGCATGATCGAGATATTAATGCAAGCATCAACCTCAAAGATGAGGGACTACGAATTTTGACCTCTGGGACGGGGGGTAAAGCCTGTTGTCCAGATGTAAGTCGGAGTAAGGGAGGACGTAAGAAATCCACTACTACGCTTTCTGTTGGACAGGAAGCCTACAGTGACGCTTCGCGTACACTGTAGGTAAGTTCACAACCTAATTCATTTCCTTCGCGGTTGGAAACTATTTCTATCACTACATCTGGTGCTTTACCAAACTGCCAATTAAAATAACTCCGGTTCTTCTTCTCTCCCCAATTTTCCGGCATGGTGACATCTAAACTGAGCAAAACATCCGGTACAAGCGGAGGTAAACCGATGTTATAAAAAACTCCCACATTGGCTGCGGCGATAAAGGTTTGTGACTCCGTGGGGGGCAGCCAAGCATTATATAAAACTTCTGTTAATAGACGCTGTTGTTTTTCAGAGAGAAAATTATCCACTGGGGTATCATCTTCAGTAATAATCTGGCTGATATCGGGTTCAGCAGCAAGTTCAGTTGAAAAAGCCTGTTGTACCATGATGAACGGCCTACTTGTATCGGTTTGGGTTTCTATAATTTAGTTTATCCTCTGGGAGTGAGCAGTGCGATTGCCTCCAGCACTGCACTCCGCACAATCGCACTCTTTGGGTATTTTAAAATCTCAAATAGTTCCCTAAGTTTGACAACTCTGATAAGCTTTATGAAAAAAAACTCTTAAAAAATTAAAAAGCTTTAGTAATCATCCTTATCCTAATTGTCAGACTTGTATTTTGAGACAAATATAGTTTTTAAAAGTTTTTTTAAGTTTTGTAAATCATCGGGGAGTTGCGTAAATGAAAATACTAGTACTGAGTTGGGAATTTCCGCCGAGGATAGTGGGAGGAATTGCCCGTCATGTAGCAGAATTATACCCAGAACTGGTGAAGCTAGGACATGACATTCACCTGATTACACCTGAATTTAACCAAGCATCGCTGTATGAGTTAATTGAGGGTATTCATGTTCATCGTGTACCAGTAGAACAAGGCAAAGACTTTTTCCATTGGGTAGCCAATTTAAACGACAGTATGGGAGATCACGGTGGTAAATTGATCATAGAGGAGGGCGGATTTGATATTATCCATGCCCATGATTGGTTAGTTGGAGATGCTGCGATCGCACTCAAACATACTTTTAAAATACCACTAATTGCTACTATCCATGCTACAGAGTACGGTCGTTATAATGGTATTTATAATGACACACAAATGTATATTAGTGGTAAAGAAAAGTTGTTGACTTACAACGCCTGGCGAATTATCGTCTGTACTGAATATATGCGTGGAGAAGTAGTGAGAACGCTACAGAGTCCTGGAAGCAAAATAGATGTTATTTATAATGGTATCCGCCCCGAAAAAAAACAACATCACAAAGATTTTCATGCTCAAGATTTTCGTCGCCAATTTGCCGCTGATCATGAAAAAATAGTTTATTACCTTGGCCGGATGACCCATGAAAAAGGCGTACCTGTATTACTTAATGCGGCTCCTAAAGTGCTTTGGCAAATGGGAGGATATGTTAAATTTGTGATTGTTGGTGGTGGTAATACCGACCATCTCAAGCGTCAAGCTGGGGATTTAGGAATTTGGGATAAATGTTATTTTACTGGTTTCCTATCTGACGAATACTTGGATAAATTCCAAACAATTGCAGACTGTGCAGTTTTTCCTAGTCTTTACGAACCCTTTGGGATTGTGGCTTTAGAAAGCTTTGCTTCTCGTGTACCCGTCGTAGTTTCAGATACGGGTGGTTTTCCTGAAGTAGTGCAACATACGAAAACAGGAATTGTAACTTGGGCAAACAATTCCGACTCTTTAGCTTGGGGAATTTTGGAAGTTTTAAAAAATCCAGGTTATCAACAATGGTTAGTGGATAATGCTTATCAAGATTTAGAACGACGTTTTCGATGGCCGAAATTAGCCAAACGCACAGAGGCAGTATATGAAAGAGTATTAAGAGAGCGATCGCAAATTGATTGGTAATTGATAGGTTATTTAACACAAAGCAAAACTGAGGTTTTTGCAGAGTAGTAGCGAGAATTAAAGACTACTCTGGATTTTTTGGCGTAAAAAAACATTACAAGTCCTGTACGCTGGGAATTTTACCCTTTCTGGTGAGAGAGTTAGCAATAATTGCTGTTTGCGCCAAAAAATTAGTATGACAAGAGCATTCCCCATAACAAAGCGTTTGAAGAATGCAAGAACTACGTTGTTGAGGATGGTAAACCGCATCATAAACCGTCTCACAGCAAACTTGAAGCGCTATTTTCGAGACATCACCACCGATGTCCGTCCTCCTTCAGCGAAAACAGGTTATAAATTGCCCCTTTTAGCCGGCCCTGTGCATAATTTGGGTGGGGGAGGTAATGATGTCGATGACGCTATCCAGTGGATGATTAACAGTGTCAGGGGCGGTTCTAACTCCGACACCAAAGTAAACGTTTTAGTGATTCGCGCTGCTGGTGACGATGATTACAATCAACTAATTTATCGCATGAAAGGGGTAAATTATGTAGAAACTTTAATCATTAGTAACAGACAAGAAGCAAACAGAACTGATATCTTTGATAAAGTCAGAAATGCTGGTGTAATTTTCTTTGCTGGTGGTGATCAATGTGAATATATTCGCAACTGGAAAAATACAAAATTAGAAGTTGCAGTCAAATCAGTTTACGATAAAGGCGGTGCTATTGGTGGTACAAGTGCAGGTGCAATGATTCAAAGTGAATACGTTTATGATTCTTGCGCTTGTGAAGACAGCATTGAAACCAAGGAAGCACTGAATGATCCTTATGGGAATATTACCTTTAGCTATAACTTTT
Organism: Anabaena sp. WFMT; assembly: GCF_051781005.1. NCBI lineage: Bacteria > Bacillati > Cyanobacteriota > Cyanophyceae > Nostocales > Nostocaceae > Anabaena > Anabaena sp. WFMT. The sequence continues at coordinate 215,469 of NZ_JBPWOA010000052.1, forward strand.
TCCAATGGAAATATTTGCGGAAAACCATCATTGATACCCACTTTGATGAACGCAAAAGAATGGGTAGAATTATGGTTTTTATTGCGCGTCAAATTCAAGATGGTGTATCTGCAAGTGCTTTAGGTATAGCAATTAGTGAAGAAACATCTTTACTTGTTGATAAATACGGAATTGCAAAAGTGATAGGTAGAGGATCAGCATATTTTGTCCTAGGAGATCATTTACCAGAAGTCTGTCAACCTGGAAGTCCTCTCACTTTTTCTGACTACAAAATCTGGAGAGTCCCCAGAGGTGATACTTTTGATTTAAACAAAATGCCCACTAAAGGTTATTATCTCAGGAGCGTAAAACGGGGAAGGTTTGATTCAGATCCTTATTAATTGAGTAGAGTGCGAAATTTGGCGTAACTGAAAATCAAGAATTGGTAGTGCTTGCTGAAAATTTTCTTGGTAAGAGTAGGGGTTTAGCAGTGCTAAACCCTTATAGGAATCAGTAGAGAGAGTTAGAAAGAAGTCAGATAATCTCGAATCTGAAAAAGTATAAAAATATTTTTGAATAAGTACTTATTATAAGAATTACTCATCTGTAAAGTAATCAGAATCTATTTTTTTAATCTCGTAAATAGAGACAGTTGAAACGCCAACATGATTATCAATCATCTATTGGGCTAATTCCTGTCCATCTATTAACACAATTTTACTATCTATAATAGATACATATTCTCTAGCTTCTTGGGAAAATCTAGAAGTAGTTATAAAAACACCTTTTTTAGCCCTTTGTCCATGTAAAGCCCCGACAAACTTTTGAATTTCCGGTCTACCAACAACAGTATTATCCCATCTTTTAGCTTGAATATAAACAATATCTAAACCTAATTTATCTTCTTTAATTATGCCATCAATTCCTCCATCTCCACTTTTCCCGATTGCTTTCCCAGCATCACGCCTTGAGCCACCATAACCCATTTTTACTAATAAATCGACTACCAATCGTTCAAAAAAATCAGGTGAACAACTTTTTACACGGTTAAGTAATTCTAACTCTAATTCTTTTCTAATTTTCTGATACCCAAATTCTATAGATTCTTGGGGTGTAGTTTCCGAGATTTCTATAATTTCCGGTTCTGATTTATCATTATCTTTTTTAGAATTTAGGAATTCTATATGCTCTGGAAACTGATTTAGAAACTTGATATTTATTTTCGTTGGATTTTGAATTAATAAATCCTTACCTCTATCAGTAATTTGAAAAAATCCTCTTTTGGGATATTCCAGTAAAACAGCTTTTTTTAAATGAGTTCTAGCCCACCCCACACGATTATCAAAAACGGTTTGTTGTCCACTAGGTAATAAACCCTTTTTTCTTCATCACTTAAATTAAAAACATCAGCTAAAAATGTAATAGCGTCTCTTAAAGAATGTTCCTTACCATCACTTGCATATTGCAATAAAGGAAGCATAATAGATTGAAAATCAGGAATAGTCACTTTCCACAAATTGACAAATTAATGTATTACTGTTTATACCATAATCTTGTATTTTTTTAGAAAATCTTTTCCTTCCTGCGCCAAAGAAATAAACATATTATAATAATATAAAAGATGAAAAAACTAACAAAATAATTTATAAATCTATGACTAAATCACATCGTCCCCCGATTCTCAAACCTGACGAAACATATACATTTCGTAAGTATTTTGAGTTAAGGTTTGCACCTGCGGATATTTTACAAGAATTAGGAGTTGATTTAACTAGAGGAACAATTGATTGGCCAATAAGTATCAATAAAATATCTCGATTAGTTGATCTAAAAGAACGATTAGAAGAAGCAATTCAAAGAGTTAGTTTGACAAGTGAAGCTGCAAGAAGAGAAGTTTTAATTGCGCCAATTCTCTTAGAAGTTGCACATATTACTGAATCTAAAATTAATATTGAATATCCCATTGAAATAAATCAATTTTTGCGGGGTGATTTAGATTATTACCTGCAATCTCAACATCAGGTTTTAGTTGTCGAAGCTAAACACGCAGATTTAACGCGAGGGTTTACTCAACTTGCAGTTGAATTAATTGCTTTAGATCAATGGATTGAAGGAGATGAAGCAATATTATATGGTGCTGTAACAACTGGAGATATTTGGCAATTTGGAAGTTTTCAACGAGAAAAGAAACTAATAACTCAAGATTTAATGTTATATCGAGTTCCGACTGACTTAGAAATATTAATGCAAATTTTAGTAGGAACTCTTACCCAAAATTAATAAATGTAACTTTCTAACTTCTTCCTTTGCGTCTTCCCTGCGGGACGCTCCGCGAATGCGTCTTTGCGTGAGGATTTAATCAAAATTAAACCCCCTGCAAAAAGCAGAGGGAATAATCAAACCTTACGCTTTTGGTTTAAAAGTCGAAGCAACGTGCAACTCTTTCAACTGTTTTGCGTCTACACTTGAAGGAGCATCTGTTAATAAACAACGAGCTTGTTGTGTCTTGGGAAAAGCAATAACATCACGAATTGATTCTTCTCCAGATAACAGCATTACCAAACGATCTACACCGTAAGCAATACCACCATGAGGAGGAGTACCATATTCAAAAGCTTCTAATAAAAAGCCAAATTTACTTTGTGCTTCTTCGGGTGATAAACCAATAGCTTCAAACACCTGTTCTTGAACTTCTCGCTTATAAATTCGCAGACTTCCACCACCAACTTCAAACCCATTAAACACCAAATCATAAGCTTGAGCGCGGGCGGTTTTTAAATCATGCAAATCATCAGGATGAGGTGCGGTAAATGGGTGGTGTAATGCTTCTAATCTTTTCTCATCAGCATTCCATTCAAACATCGGAAATTCTGTAACCCAGAGAAAGTTAATTTTATCTTGTGCAATTAACTTAAATTCTCTAGCAATAAATTGGCGAATTCTATCTAAAGTTTTATTGACAGTTCCTGTGTCAGCCGCTGCAAATAATAACAAATGACCAGCTTTTGCACCTGTGCGGGTGAGAATTTCTTGTTTTTGTTCTGGTGTCAAGTTATCTTTAATCGCACCTATAGTGTCAATTTCTCCATTTTCTCGGACGCGAATATAAGCTAATCCTTTTGCACCGGCTTCTGCGGCTTCTTTGAAGATGTCTCCACCTGGTTTAATGCGAACATTAGAAATTGCATCGTTACCGTTAGGAATGGGGAGAATTTTAACTATGCCACCGTTAGCAATAGCTTCTCGAAATACTTTGAAACCGGAATCTTTTAAAACGTCGGAAACATCAACTAATTCTAAATCGTAGCGGGTATCTGGTTTATCACTTCCGTAACGGTTCATGGCTTCGGCGTAGGGAAGACGAGGAAAAGGACGAGGTAAATCAATTCCCTTAACGGTTTTGAAAATATGACAAACTAACTTTTCGTTGAGTTCGATAATTTCATCTTCAGACATGAAACTCATTTCCATGTCTAATTGTGTAAATTCTGGTTGTCTGTCTGCGCGTAAATCTTCATCCCGGAAACATCGCGCAATTTGATAATATCTATCCATTCCAGATACCATCAATAATTGTTTGAATAGTTGCGGTGATTGAGGTAAAGCAAACCATTCACCTTCATTAACGCGACTGGGAAGAATATAATCTCTCGCACCTTCAGGAGTGGAACGGGTGAGAATGGGGGTTTCGACTTCGATAAAACCTTCTAAGTCTTCCAGGTAGCGACGCATAGATTTAACGACTTGATGACGCAGTTGCATATTTTGCGCCATGCGATCGCGTCGTAAGTCTAAATAACGATATTTTAACCGCAAGTCTTCCCGCACGTTTTCGGTATCAGCAATGGAAACTTGGAACGGTAATTGTTTGCGGACGGCGTTGAGTAGTTCTATTTTATCAGCGTAGATTTCTACTTCACCTGTGGGGATGCGGGGGTTGAGTGATTCGTCGGGACGTTGTGTTACTCTACCAGTAATGGCGACAACGTATTCATTCCGTAGCGCGTTAGCTTGTTCGTAGGAGTCTGGGGTGCGTTGGGGGTCGCTAACGATTTGGACAATTCCAGTGCGATCGCGCAAATCTAAGAATATCACACCACCGTGATCGCGGCGACGGTCTACCCATCCGTAAAAAGTAACAGTTTCTCCAATATCCTCTTTTCGGAGTTCGCCGCAATAGTGAGTTCTCATAGTGATTAGTTCTTTTTTTCCGGGCTAGATGGGTGAATAAATAGTCAAAGCTTTCCCATTATCCAGCATCAACACTAATTGTAGTCATTTTGGGGTAAGAAAAATCAGGAGTCAGGAGTCAGGAGTTCAGGAGTCAGGAGTTCAGGAGTTCAGGAAGAGGAGGGTTTAGGGAGAAGGATGCAGAAGTCAGAATAACCATTACCCATTACCCATTACCCATTACCTCATACAGTAACTGCTTCCCGCACTGCTACTGGTTCTCCAGTCAAGCTAAAAGGGCGAACTTCGGTAATTTTCACTTGTACCAACTTTCCTTGAAGTTCGTTGATATCACCGTTGAAGAATGTCAAACGATTTCCGCGTGTGCGTCCCATTACTTGGGTTTTGTCCTTGGTATTTTGGGCTTCGACTAAGATTTCTTCGATTCTGCCAAAATAACGCTGCGATCGCTCTGCTGCTTTGACATTAACTAAATGATTGAGTCTTTGCAAGCGATCGCTCTTCACTTCTTCACTCAATTGATTATCCCACAAAGCCGCAGGTGTACCGGGACGGGGTGAATAAGCAGCAGTATTCAACAAATCAAAACCAATATCATCCACCAATTTCATCGTATTTTCAAACTGCGCTTCCGTTTCCCCCGGAAAACCCACAATTGCATCTCCACTAATTGACGCATCTGGCATATAACGGCGAATAGTATCAATAATCCGTCGATATTTTTCGTGAGTATAACCCCGTGACATCGCCTTTAAAAGCTCATTATCCCCAGACTGAAAGGGAATATGGAAATGTTCGCATACCTTCGGTAATTCCGCGCAAGCCTTAATTAGTCGTTCTGTAAAATAACGGGGATGACTAGTAGCAAAACGTAACCTTTCCACCCCTGGCACATCATGTACATGATAGAGTAAATCTGTCAAGGTGTGCAGGTGACGACCTTCGGGAGTTGCTCCAGGTAAATCTCTCCCGTAAGCATCAATATTTTGACCCAAAAGAGTAATTTCTTTATAACCTTGTTTCCCTAACTCTTCCATTTCTGCGCGAATAGCTGCTGGTGTCCGAGATTGTTCGACACCGCGCACGTTGGGAACTACACAATAAGTACAACGCTCATTACAGCCATAAATGATATTTACCCAAGCTGTCACCTCACTATCTCGGCGTGGTTGGGTGATATCTTCAATAATATGCACCGCTTCTGTAGCGACAACTTGATTACCATCCAAAACCGACTCCAGCAAATCTTTGAGCCGATTAGCGTGTTGAGGCCCCATCACCAAATCCAATTCTGGCACACGTCGCAATAATGCCTCACCTTCTTGTTGGGCAACGCAACCAGCAACGATTAAAGTTAGATCAGGCTGTTCATGTTTGCGTTTTGCCTGTCTACCCAGATAAGAATAAACCTTCTGCTCGGCGTTATCCCGAATCGTACAAGTATTATAAAGAATTAAATTTGCATCATTAGGATCTTCTGACCATTCAAAGCCCATGTCTTCTAGTATGCCAGCCATGCGCTCTGAGTCGGCTTTATTCATTTGGCAACCGAAGGTAGTAATGTGGTAGCGACGGGGTGAAGTGGTCATTTGGAATTACGCTTAATCAGTATCATGTATTTTAAATCTATTTACCATTCTATCGAAAGCGATCGGCTTATCGCAGGGAACATCTCCCAAAACTGTGGTTTGTGGAAGTCTTCAGTAAGTTTACTTAAATTTCGGAACAACTCACATATCATATGACTAATTATTAGTCAATCACTCTTTAGATATACTTGTGCCTATCTCTCTAGATAGATGAGGTATAAGAGAAATAAGTTATATCTTCAATTATGAGACATTGATAGGATTTCCTTGGGTGGAAACTACATAGTTGTTAAAGCTTTTTCTTGCGTAATTACAGCTAACCTATAAACCAATTTCTCTGCCATATACCCCTCCCTTCAAAAGAGGCATTAGTGACTTCAAAATTATCCTTCCACAGGTTCTAATTCTTATAGAAACTATGGATGGATTTTTTTTAACCGAATTAGCTCAGAATTAATTTTTGGAAACTTTGTTCATGCTTAATATCATCAAAATCTATATCAATTGCAGCGTCTTCCTTATAACTAGGTTTAAGTTGAATTGCTGTTTGTAGATTTTCTAAAGCTAATTCTACTTCTCTCTGTAGCGCATAACAAGCGGCTTTATTGTAATAAGCACTAGGATAGTCTGATTTGATTTCTAGCGTTTTGTCAAAATCAGCGATCGCTTCGTCATCCCTTCCTAATCTTACCAAGGTGTAACCACGTTTATCTAAAATCTTAGGTGAATTGGGTTGAAATTGCAGCGCTTGATCAAAAGATGCAAGTGCATCTTCATAACGTTCTAACTCAACCAAAGACAAACCCCGATTTAACCAAGCTACACCATCATCTGGCTGAATTTGGGTAGCTTTATCAAAACAGTTAAAGGCTTCTTTATGTTTTCCTAGATTCCCGCAAGCAACACCAATATCACACCAAGCTTGATGATAATCAGGTTTAATTTTTATAGCTTGGTTGTAAGAAGCTATAGCTTCTTTGTAGCGTTTTAGCCTATTCAAAATAATGCCACGTTTGAGCCAAATTTCTGCATCATCAGATTTGATATTTACCGCTTGCTCATAAATAGCAAAAGCATCTTCATAACGTTTTTCTGAAAACAGCATATCTGCTTCTTTGATATAATCATCAGCAGAAACTTCTGGTTGTGGTGGTTCTGATTCTGATATGGTTTCCGGTTTTGGTGTAGGTTTAACTTCCTTTAACTCTTCTAAAATAGCATCTTTACGCTGTTGAGCATCTAATTGTAATTCTGAAAGTTGGTTAACAAATTCAGCTTCTAATTTTCTCAAGTTCTCCAGAATTATCAATTTGTGTTGTTGAGTATCAGTTTGAATATCTGAGAATTGAGAAGTAAATTCTCTACCAGATATTTCTAAATTATCAATAATTTGTTGTTGACGAACTTGAGCAGCATTCTGTAATTCTGCAAGGTGATTCACAAATTCAGATTCTAACTTTTGTAAATTTTCTAAAATTATCAATTTGTTTTGTTGAACATCAGTTTGAATATCTGAGAATTGAGAAGTAAATTCTCTACCAGATATTTCTAAATTATCAATAATTTGCTGTTGACGAACTTGAGCCGCATTTTGTAATTCAGCAAGTTGATTTACAAGTTCAGAATCTAACTTTTGTAAATTTTCCTGAATGAGAGCTTGCTGTTGTTGAACATCAGTTTGAATTTCTGAAAACTGAGAAGTAAATTCTTCACCAGATGCTTCTAAATTATCAATAATTTGCTGTTGACGAACTTGAGCAGCATTCTGTAATTCAGCAAGTTGATTTACAAGTTCAGAATCTAACTTTTGTAAATTTTCCTGAATGAGAGCTTGCTGTTGTTGAACATCAGTTTGAATTTCTGAAAACTGAGAAGTAAATTCTCCACCAGATGCTTCTAAATTATCAATAATTTGCTGTTGACGAACTTGAGCAGCATTCTGTAATTCTGCAAGTTGGTGAGAGAATTCTAATTGTAAATTAACCAAACCATCAAAGACATGATTTTTTTGAGTTTGAGCATCAGTTTGTAATTCAGCGATTTGTGATTTAAATAAATTATTTAATTTTTCTAAATGCTCTATAGTTATATCTTTTTGGTTTTTAGCATCTAATTGAAATTCTGATAATTCAGCAGTAAATTCTGATTGCAATTTTGATATACTTTCAAAAGTATGATCTTTGTGTTGTAAAGCTTCTGACTCTAACCCATGAAGTTGAGATATCAACTGAGAACGGGATTGTTCAATATCACCAGCAGCGATATCTTTTTGGTTTTCCAGTTCTAACTTCAGTCTAGTAAATTGAGCAACTAAATCAGCTTCTAATTTTTTAGCATTTTCAATTGCAATCTTTTGTTGTTGACTAGATAAATTTAATTGTTCTAATTGAGTATTTAATTTAAATTCTAAATTGCTAATATTTTCTTGAGCAGATTCAACCTCACGCTCTAATGCTGTTAAAAATTCTTGTTTTGATTTTGGTAAATCCGATAATAAGATAGATAATTTATTCTCTTCACCTTGAATTTTTTGTTGAAGCTTGTTAACTCCCTCTCCTAATTCATGGGTAAGATTTTGAGATATTTTAATCAGGTTTTCCGCATCTTGATTAACTGTAATTAATTGAGTTTGCAACTTTTCTATTCCTTGTACTTGTTCCATTGCTCGCTCAACAATTTCCCGAATTATGGCTTTCCGTAATAACCATAATGTAGCAATTAAAACCACAGGAAATAAACTTAAGATAGTTAACCAGATATTGAGCAGGGTATTGGTGCGAGTGAAAGCACGCTCAAAGTCTGACTGTACTTGCTTTTGAAGTTTGGTTTCTGTTCGCAGTCTGGTTAATTCTTCCCGTTCCTGATTTGATAATACCTGAGCATTAGCGGATAATTGGAGTTGTCCACTGACAAAACCAGTAGATATCAGCAAGGGTGATAATAAAATTGCGCTTTTTAAAGCCAGAGTTGAGATTATGGGGTTTTTGCTCTTCATGACAACCTTCCCTATCCGTTGGTTAGTTTTTGCAGCGGTTTGCCTATATGCCATCTATGATAGATGATGGGTGTGGGGTTGCTAGATTTCAGAGCCGTTGTTTGATTTTAGCAGATTAGTGGAGTGCGGTGCGATCGCCTATTCTAGAACGGAAGTATGGAAAAATCAACCAGAGAACATCTAGAAGCTAGAGGTTGAAAAATTGGAACAGTCGTAGAATTTCTAGAGCTAACTTTAAAGGAAGCAGCTTTATTAGAAATTAAATTAGCACTTAGTCGCGACAGTAAGATAAAGGAAAAATCTTAGTCTCTCATTGCTGTTGAGTCGTTAATAGTTTAAGATATCTATAATTACCATCTTAGAGTTAAAGTAAATTCTGTGCTGGATTATATCACTGCAAATCTTCCATTATTTGCGGATTTGGATCGAAAGTTGATAGTAAAAATAAAAGATATTGGTGAAGCTAATTTCGAGCAAGCAAATTTTATTATCAATGGAGAAGCTTTAGATTCTCTGAAAAAACTCCCAGATTCATTAGTACAAACGGTAATTACCAGTCCTCCTTATTATGGTCAGCGTGATTATTGTTCAGAAAAACAAATTGGAACTGAAGAAAGTCCAGATGAATATATAAATCGACTTTTAGAAATATTTGATGAAATAAAAAGAGTTTTAAAAGAAGATGGTACACTTTGGATAAATCTAGGTGATAAATATATAGATGGCAGTTTGGCAGGACTTCCTTGGAAATTAGCATTAGCTCTTAAAGAAAGAGGATGGATTTTGAGGTCAGATATTATCTGGTATAAACCTAATGCAATGCCATCTTCGGTTAAAAACCGTCCGACAACTGATCATGAATATATGTTTTTATTTGCGAAAAGTGCAAAATATTACTATGATGCAGATGCTATTCGTGAACCTCATGTGACTTTTTCAGAAAATAGTAAAATGCGGGGAGGACGAAATCATTTAGGTAAGAAAGGGGGAACTCCAGAACAGGGAAAAAATTCAGGTAATTCTAATTTACATAACGGTAGATGGGATCAAGCTTTTCATCCCAAAGGTAGAAATAAGAGGACTGTTTGGGAAGTTCCTTTATCGAAATTTAGAGATGCACATTTTGCAGTCTTTCCTGAACAACTAATAGAACCATGTATTTTAGCAGGTTCATCTGAAGGAGGAATAGTTCTTGATCCCTTTTTTGGTGCTGGTACAGTGGGATTAGTATCTATGAAAAAAGGACGTAGGTTTATGGGTATTGAACTTAATGAAGATTACTGTAAGATTGCTAGTAGGCGTATTTTTTCAACATGATTATTCAATTGATTTAAAAATATGTAAAATCTCTTTAAGTTTATTATTGAGTAAAGGTTCTACTTCAATTATTTGATTGGGATTTTTATCAATGTGAATAAATACTTGAGATTTCAGTGAATCAAAATCTATTTTCCATGCTTCGGCAATGATAATTGGAATACATTCATATCCATCATTCTTCGCTTTTTCAATTGCTTGATTAATGTCTCTGGTAAAAAGTAGAGCATGGCCACCACCAGTTGTTTCTCTTGTTTTAACTGGAATTAATATTGTTCCTTTATTTCCTTTAATTGTAACATCATAAGTCTCACCACCAAGTTTCATTTGAATTTCCCCAATTGTCAGTTTTAGGTTGTTAGTTTTAAATATTTCTTTTAAATTTGTCCGAATAATTGCTTCAAATAAATTTCCTTTTATGGCTCGACGACTTCCTTCTAAGCGTTCCATCATAACTTCACAAATAGGAAACCATTCCCATCTTTCTGGCTCAGGTAAAATTGTAGATACATATTCACGCACATGATTTAGAAGTATGGCTTTACGCTCATTAGCTGTCCCATCAATATTTTTAAGTATTCCTTGTAATCTTTGTATGGGAGCATCTCTAAAAATCCAACCTAACAAAAGCCATTTAGCTTTACTTTGAGGATATGGACGCGCAATACCATCATACAAATTTAAGTTTTTAGCTAGTTTACACTGTAAATATTTTTGCAGAACTATTTGCGCTTTGGATGAGTCTTTTTCAATAACAAATTCATATAGTCCAATATAACTTTCTGATTGTAAAAATTTAATAAAATCATCAAAAAAAGGTTTATTTGAGTTAGCAATTATTGCTAATTCCTTGATTCGTATATTATCGGAAATATTAGTCATTAAAAAACTCTTTGGGTGAAATATTTAACGCATCTGCAATTTTATGAATATTTAGAAGACTAATATTTCTTTCTCCCCGTTCTACTCCTCCAACATAACTGCGGTCTAAGTTACATAAATGTGCTAAGTCTTCTTGAGATAGTCCTAGATTTTGTCTAATTTGACGTAGACGACCACCAAATTTTTTTTGAATATTTTTACTATCAGGTGTAGTCATAAAGACAATTAAAATCTATTGATGATTTTAAGTCCACGGACTTTAAGTACCATAATCATGTAGAATCAAGTATGAACATTTCCCCAAAGCTACCGTCTACAATTTGACGTAGTGTACAGAATGCATAAACCATGAAAAACAGACACAAAATGGCTTGTCACCAAAAATCACTCATCAGTCTCAGCTTAATTACCACCTTTCTCGCACCCTATTCCGTTGCTGCTACCACTCCACGCACTCCTGATAAAACCGTCAACTGTGAAATTCTTGTTGTTGGTGGTGGACTCTCTGGAGTTGCTACAGCTTATGAAAGTTTACTCGCAGGACGGACGGTTTGTTTAACGGAAATAACCGACTGGTTAGGTGGACAAATATCTTCTCAAGGTACATCTGCGTTAGATGAAAGACCAACCCAAAGAGATAAACAATTCTATTCTCGTGGATATTTGGAATTAAGAAACCGCATTCAACGCAAATATGGCAAACTTAATCCTGGTGATTGTTGGGTAAGCGACTCCTGCTTTCTTCCCCGTGATGCTCACAATATCATGACACAAATGCTCAAAGAGGCTGAAAAGCGGGGTAAAGGAAAGTTGCAATGGTTTCCCAATACAGTAATTAAAGATTTAGCAATTAGTCAAGATGGTAAAATCATTAATAGTGTGATCGCAATTCAACATCAACCAGCAACAGGCGCACCACCCCTAAACACCGCTACATTATCTCAAACGATTGAAGATGCTTATCGCTACGAAAACTCCTCACAATTAAGCAAAACTTTAATTCGCTTTCTCCCCAAACAAACTAAAAACAATACTTCCAAATGGTATGTTGTAGACACCAGCGAAACCGGGGAAATTATCGCTTTAGCCGATGTTCCCTATAGACTAGGAATAGATGCGCGTTCCTATCTAGAACCTTCATCTTCTAGCACTACCAACGATCCCTATTGTACCCAAGGTTTTACTTATACCTTTGCAATGGAGTCTACCAAAGACCCGCAAAATCAAGTAATACCTCCATTTTATCCCCAATATGCGCCATATTTTAGTTATGAATTAGCGCGATTGGCAAATTTTGATTTAGTCTTTACCTACAGACGGATTTGGAGTCCGCAAAAAGGACAACCAACTACATTCAATGGGGTTAAGTTTACCGCACCCACACCAGGAGACATCTCCATGCAAAACTGGACTTGGGGGAATGACTACCGTCCAGGAACCGCTAATGATAATCTCATTTATACACGTCAACAATTACAAACTTCTGGACAGTTAAACCCTGAAGGTTGGACGGGGGGATTAAGAACCGAAACACTCCGCAAAGGTGAAGAAAATGCTCTTGCTTATTATTACTGGCTAGTCGCGGGAAATACTGACTCCCAACTCGGTGCAGGTGTAAAGCAACCCCAACCAAATAACCGTTTGTTAACAGGGTTAAATTCCCCAATGGGAACCGCACACGGTTTATCAAAATACCCATATATGCGGGAAGGAAGACGCATTATCGGCCGTCCTAGTTGGGGACAACCGGAAGGTTTTGGAATTTGGGAAATTGATATTTCTCGCCGTAATTATAATGATGAATATTACCGTAACAACTTGCCAGCGGATATGTATCGTCGGTTAACAGCAGCACTGGCAGGTTTAGAAGCACCATCAGTAATTAGTGGTCAAATCTCTCCAGATAAGATCATGCGGCGAAGTCGTTCAACGATTTTCCCTGATTCTGTGGGTATCGGTCATTACGCCATAGATTTTCATCCTTGCATGACAAAAAGCCCTGCTGAAGCACCTGGTAATACTGAACGTGCGGGAGAAAGACGGGGTGCTGGCCAAGCATATCCTTTCCAAATTGCCCTCAGAGCCATGATTCCCCAAAAAATTGATAATTTATTGGTAGGGGGTAAAAGTATTGCTACCAGCCATATAGCTGCTGCTGCCTATCGGGTTCATTCCTTTGAATGGTCTTCTGGTGCGGCTGCGGGAACTGTGGCCAGTTTTGCAATCAAACAAAATATTGCACCCTATCAATTAGTTGATGATTTACCTAAACAAGAACTGCAATTACAAGTTTTAAAACGGCTGTTGGAACAAAATGGTAATCCTACAGCTTTTCCTGATACCTCCATTTTTAACCAAAATTGGGAAGATTGGCGGTAGGTTCAACATCTTCACCCACAGTAGCAATATAATTAAGGGCGGGAAAACCCCGCCCCTACAGGGTTGTTGATCAATAACTGCGCCTCACCTTGGGTGAAAAACATTATATCCGAACTCCTGACTTCTGACTCCTACTCTATGGTAATCAAGAATTAAGGGGCTTCCAGAAAATAAATGATCTCATCTTGTGGGGTAGGCATCCTGCCTGCCCTTGATAATTAGCGGGCAAGATGCCCGCACCACAAGAAATATTTGTATATTTTTTTATTTGGAGGTCCCTAATTACTATCACTTGATGGAGATGGTTGTTGCAAACGTCGCCGCCAGCTGCTAGGTTTAGGGCTACTTTGACTATTGTTAGTGACTGAAGAAGCTGGAGTTGTTTCCCGTCTTCGTCTTCTTTTGGTTGTTTGTCCTGAAGATGAAGAAGCATTAGTTACTGCTGGATTTCTTCTTCTTCTGAGAGCTTCTCCCAAACGCTGACTTTTAGTTGATGATTGAGTGGAAGTAGATTCTGTTGATGCTGCTGTATTTCTGCTGCGGCGAATTCTTCTGGTAATTGGGTTCGGTTCTCTAGGAATATTTTCATTAACAGATGTTACCAATCTTCGGCTGCGTCTGGGTGTTTCACTTGCAGAATTACTTGCATTGTTTGTAGATGCAGCGTTTCTTTGTTCTGATTCTCTTTGTTTCTTGCGTTCTTGCAGTTGGCGATATCGTTGGGAACCTGCGATCGCATATTCAGTCCCAATACTAACACCTTGTCTACCTTCTGAACTGGGTTTGAGTTTCCACTTTTGCGCTCGCTCTAAATGTTCTGCATCTAATTTCTCGTTACCACTGGATCTCAACAACCGAACTTTAGTAACATTACCACTATTATCAGTATCAACAGCTACTTCAACTCTGCCTTCTACTCCTCTTCTCCTCGCCCAATCTGGATAATTTGTATTACACTCCCGACAAGCAGCACGGCCATTACCGCTACCAGAGTTAGTTCTTACTTTAGAAGGTGTAGGTGAAGTGGCAACTTTTGAACCACTACTACTGCTGTTACTACTGGCGTTACTACTGCTATTATTACTGGCGTTACTATTGCTATTACTATTATTGCCGCTATCGGTGCCATTACTATTATTGCCGCTACCTGTGCCATTACCACTGCCAGGAATCCCTATTGAGTTTGATGTTATTCCACCATTCCCACCCGCAGTACCTTGAGAGAGTTGTGGAACTTCTTGATTTGCCCTTCCATCTCTGATTCCTGCTAACAATTTACTGAGATTGGAACTGGATTGTGAAGATGGCTGAACGGCAGTTTTCTCAGTAGATAAGGGTTTAATAGCGGTATCTGTTGACTGAGAAACTTGAGGCTGAGTATCTGCTGTTTTTGGTGATAATGCTGCCTTTGCGATCGTAGGTAAAGGTTTGAGAGGTTCTATTCTCGGAGCAGGAATCACAGCAGGTTGAGGCGAAACTACTGTGTTTTTTTGTGGTTGCGGTACAAATACGGTTGGAGAGGTATTAGAATTAATTGAACTTGTGAAAATTCTGGAATTATCAATAACTTTAGGTTTTATTTCCTTTTCTGGTTCTTCTATTGGTTTTATTTCTTCTTCTGGTGGAGTCTCCACAAAAGTGATTTCTACAGGCTCTTCTTCCGGGACTTTTGTGAGTAGACTACCAATACCAGAAGCCAGCAACCCAATATGTATAGCCAAAGAGCTAATCAAGCTATAAGTCAAAAAGGTTGTTAGAGTCTTTAATTCTTTTTCTCGCTGCTCTAGGGCTGTGCTGGAAAAACTCATAGTTCTTTGCTACCTATTTTATTGCTACCTATTTTCAGTAACATTGGCAGATTAGCAGAAATTTGCTGCAAATGTCAATCAATAAATTTGAGCTTTTTATAGTTGCGAATTTTAGCCTAAATCTCTCATCAACAAAAGATTACAGCGATTTTAACCTCTACTTGGGCTGTATTTTTACCCTTCAGATGTAGCAAAAGATTGACATATATTTTCATTTGCTCTAATTTAAGTTGAGAACTTATATCAGCTATTCCCGCTGAAAATAGTCAGGAAATTTTATTGAAAGGCTTGCAAATCGGACATGGATATTAAAAATCTGTTTATCGCAGGTGGTGTGGTAATGTGGCCGCTGCTACTGTCTTCTGTGTTGGCAGTAGGGTTAATTATCGAACGGATCAAATTTTGGGTAAATATCAGTAGTCGTCAGCAACGGGTAGTCAGAAATGTATTGAATCTCTATCGTCAGGATAATGTGGTAAGTACAATTGATACACTGCAAAAGAATGCAGATTTACCAATTGCACGGATTTTTTTGACGGCTTTAGAATTAGAAGAACCGAATCCAGAAGAATTTCGTTTGGCTTTGGAGAGTGAAGCCCAGGCAGAAATACCTTTATTCAAAAGGTTCAATACAATTTTTGATACCATTATTGCTCTTGCACCACTGTTAGGATTACTGGGAACCGTATTAGGGTTAATTGGTTCTTTTGCTTCACTTAATATTGGTGATGTTGGCGGAACAAAAGCGGCCGGAGTAACTAGCGGTATTAGTGAAGCCTTGGTTTCTACCGCTACTGGGTTAATTGTGGCAATTTTTACACTGGTTTTTGCTAATACCTTCCGGGGATTTTATCAAAGACAAATTGCTTTGATTCAAGAATACGGCGGTCATTTAGAACTGCTATACCGTCGTCGCTACGAAAGAGGAGAAAAAACCTATGCGTCTACAAGATGAGCCGGAAATACCAGCACAGATAAACATTGTGCCGATGATTGATGTGATATTTGCAATTTTGACATTTTTTATCATGTCAACGTTGTATCTAACTCGTTCTGAGGGTTTACCAGTTAATTTACCTCAAGCCGCTACGGGAAAAACAGATCGTCCCGCACAGGTGACACTAACAATCAATAATACTGGCAAGATTTTTCTGAATAAAGAAGCAGTTAGTTTAGAGCAATTAGCAGCCCAGGTGAGAGAAAAAGTAGAACCATCAAAGCCATTGATGGTGATACTCAATGCAGATGAAGCTGTTAATCACGGACAAGTAGTAGCGGTGATGGATAAAGTGCGACAGGTAGAAGGAGTGAAATTAGGTATAGCGACACGGAAATAATTAAGGAGTCAGGAGTCAGGAGTCAGGAGTCAGGAGTTAAGAAGGAAGAAGGAAGAAGGAAGAAGGAAGCAAAAAAACAAAACAGTATAAAGTATGACGACAGATTCTTTCGTTTTTCACGAGCAGATAACGCCACCAGTGGGAGGCTAATATTTTGATTAATTCGGCGGCTAAACCTGTATTCAGTTTGGTTGTTTGTGTGGTGCTGCTGCTAGTTTGTTTAGTATCTAGTGTCACCTTGGGAGCAGCAGAAATACCAATAGATAAGATTTTGACATCCTTTGTCAGCTTTGATGGTTCATATCAACATCTAGTTATTCAAACTGTCAGATTACCGCGATCGCTCATTGCCATTCTCGTCGGTGCATCCCTAGCAGTTTCCGGGGCATTGATGCAAGGTTTAACACGCAACCCTTTAGCAGATCCAGGTATTTTAGGCATTGAATCCGGCGCAGCACTCACCGTAGTTGTCACAATTTTTGTATTTGGTAGTTCATCTGTTACTACTTTGACAATTGCGGCTTTTTTGGGTGCGGGAATCACAGCAGCTTTAGTCTACTTCTTGGGTTCACTGGGAAAGGGCGGCGCTACCCCACTCAATCTCACAGTAGCAGGTGCAGCACTGACAGCTTTAATTTCTTCCCTAACCACTGCGATTCTGATTATCAGTCAACGCACATTAGAAGAAATTAGATTTTGGTTAGCTGGTTCATTAGCTGGTAGAGATGCCACTATACTCGTTTCCGCACTACCTTTTGTCACCATCGGCTTAGTAATTGCCTTGGCTTTGGGTAGACAAATTACCACCATGAGTCTGGGTGACGATGTAGCCAAAGGTTTAGGCCAAAAAACAGCCTGGATAAAAATTCTGACTGCCATTAGCGTAGTTTTACTAGCAGGAAGTTCCGTAGCCCTGGCTGGTCCCATCGGTTTTATTGGTTTAGTTGTTCCCCACATAGTCCGATTTTTCATTAAAACCGATTATCGCTGGATTTTGCCTTATTCCGCTGTTTTGGGGGCAACTCTGCTCTTAGTAGCAGATATTACCGCCCGTGTCATCCTCAAACCCCAGGAATTACCTGTAGGTGTAATGACAGCACTGGTGGGCGCTCCCTTTTTTGTCTACCTGGCTAAATCAAAGGTGAAGAAATGAAGGTTGATTGGTTGGTTTTTCGTTCCTCAGCAATATCTTTTCGCATAGACCGACGTGTACCAGTGATGCTGTTATCTTTAGTAGCAGTAATTGGGGTAGCAATGGTGATGAA